>JBLMVT010000366.1:0-2730 GCA_050256835.1 Betaproteobacteria bacterium
TGACGATCTCGACGGGCAGCGCACGCGCGATCGACAGCGCGGCGGCGGTCTTGCCGACAGCGGTCGGGCCGGCCAGGCAGAGCGCTGCGCATCGATCCCGCGCAGGGGGTGACCCAGAGCCGGCGTCGTGGATTCCCGCCTGCGCGGCAATGACAGCACCGGCCATGCCGCTACGCCGGCTGCCCCGACGACGCCGGCAGCGCGCGCACGTCGCCGTGGCGCTGCACCAGCGTCCACGCGGTGCCGGCGACGACGATGCTGAACGCGGCGACGCCGAAGGTCAGCGGGTACACGGTGCCATTCATGCTGCGCCCGAGCGCGATCGACGCGGCATAGGCGAGCGCCATCATCGCGAAGCCGGTCAGCGCCGCGGCGGTGCCGGCCTTCTCCGGGAAGGGACCGACCGCGCCGGCCTGGGCGCACGGCTGGTGGATGCCGTGGCCGATCGCGTACAGCCACATCGGGCCGGCGATGGCCCACGCCGACCACACGCCGGCCAGCGACAGCGCCGCCATCGACACGCCGCCGGCGAGCGAGACGGCGCCGCCGATGGCGATCGTCGCGCGCAGCCCGCGCTGCACGAGCAGCCGTCGGCACACCAGGGTGCCGGCGATGTAGGCCACCGACACCGACGCGAGCCAGGCGCCGTAGGCCGCGCGCGAGCTGCCGAGCACGTCGATGAAGACGAACGACGAGCCGGCCAGCATGACGAACAGCCCCCCGTAGGTCGCCGAGGCGAGCAGCGTGAAGGCGCGGAATGTCGGGTCGCGCACGATCGCGCGCGCGTTGCGCGCCAGCGCGCGGGCGTTCAGCGCGTCCGGGTTGCGCCGCGGCGCGCTCTCCTCGAAGCGGCGCGCCACCAGCGCGAGCGTCGCCAGGCCGAACAGCGCCGGCGCGAGCAGCGCGACGTGCCAGTCGGTGAAGGTGAGGATGAAGCCGCCGGTCACCGGCGCCGCGAAGGCCATCACGCCCAGGCCGGTCATCGCGCGCGACATCACGCGCGCGCCCTCGAGCGGCGGGTAGAGGTCGCGGATGATCGAGCGCGCGCCGGTCACTGCCGCCGCCATCGCCAGCCCCTGCAGCGAACGCCAGCCGACCAGCGCGTCGATGCCGCCGGCGAAGGCCGCGAACACGCCGGCCGCGCTGTAGACGGCCAGCCCGCCGATCAGCACCGGACGGCGGCCCCAGCGGTCGGCCAGCGGCCCGCTGGCGAGCTGGCCCAGGCCGAAGCCCAGGATCAGCGCGGCCAGCGTCTGCTGCGTGGCGGTCGCGCCGGCGTGCAGGTCGCGCGCGATGGTCGGCAGCGCGGGCAGGTACAGGTCGGTGGTGATCGGCTGGATGCCGAGCAGCAGCGACAGCAGCACGACCACCAGCGTCGGGGTCATCGCCGTGCGGTGCGGGGCGGGAATGGGCATCGGGCGAGCGTAGCAGGCGAAGGTGGGCACGCCGCTTGCACTCGGTTGCGAAGCCCGGCCGGCGAGGCGCTACCATGCCGGCGCATCGCTGCGCGATGCAATTCGATCCAACCACCGGAGACCCCCACATGACGCTACGTCCCCGCCGCCTGCTGACCGCCCTCGTGGCCGCCTGCGTGAGCTACACCGGATTCGTGCAGGGCGCGAACGCCGCGCTGATCGGCACCGAACAGGTCGCCACGTCGCAGGGGCTGCCAGCCGAGGGCGCGGCGCGCGCGCACGTTCTGGCCACGCTCGAGCGCGCCGACGTCGTGCAGGGCCTCGAGGCGCGCGGGGTCGACCCGCAGCAGGTGCGCGCGCGCGTCGACGCGCTGTCGGACGCCGAGGTCGCGCAGCTCGCACAGAAGATCGACAGCGCGCCGGCCGGCGCGAGCGACATCCTCGGCGTCATCGTCACGCTGTTCGTCGTGCTGCTGATCACCGACATCCTCGGCTTCACCAAGGTCTTCCCGTTCACGCGCTCGATCCGTTGAGCCTCCGCCGCCGCGGCCTGCTGGCCGCGGGACTCGCAGCCGGCCTGGCCGGCTGCGCTTCCTTCACCCTGCCGCAGACGGCGGCGCTGCTCGCCGCCGCGCCCGACCGCCTGCCGCAGGGCGTGCCCGAGGCGAGCGAGCTCGACGGCACGCCGTTCTTTCCGCAGACCGAGCTGCAGTGCGGGCCGGCAGCGCTGGCCACGGTGCTCGCCGCCGCCGGCGTCACCGATGCCACGCCGGCGCGCCTGACCGACGAGGTCTTCCTGCCCGGCCGCGGCGGCAGCCTGCAGCTCGAGATGCTGGGCGGCGCGCGCCGCCACGGCGTCGTGCCGGTGCTGCTGCCCGAGCGGCTGGACGCGCTGCTGCGCGAGGTCGCGGCGGGGCGGCCGGCGGTGGTGCTGCTCAACCTCGGCCTGTCGTTCTATCCGGTCTGGCACTACGCGGTCGTCGTCGGCCACGACCTCGGTCGCGCCGAGATCGTCCTGCGCAGCGGGCGCACGCGCCGCGAGGCGATGCTGCTGCGCACCTTCGAGCACACGTGGGCGCGCTCGGGACGCTGGGCCTTCGTCGTCGTGCCGCCGGGCGAACTGCCGCTCACCGCGAGCGAGGACGCGGTGACGCAGGCGTGCATCGGCTTCGAGCGCGTCGCCCCGCCGGAGCAGACGGCGCTCGCCTATGCCGCGGCCGCGCGGCGCTGGCCCGCGAGCCTGGTGCTCGCGCTCGGCCTGGGCAACGCGCGCTATGCGGCGGGCGACGCGGCCGGCGCGGCGGACGCGTTCCGT
>JBLMVT010000367.1:0-5891 GCA_050256835.1 Betaproteobacteria bacterium
TGTAGAAGTCGTCGTTGTACTTCTGCTTGAACTCGAGGCCCCACTGGTCGTAGACGCCGCCCATGTTGGCGGCGCTGTAGGCGACCTGGTAGACCTTGCCCTCGCCGTTGTGGCCGAGCGCCGTCGGGGTGCCGGTGACGCCGGTGTAGTAGGTGAAGAACTTGCCGCTGTAGCCGCCCTCGACCGCCGCCTTGACGAGCAGCGCGAGGTCCGAACCCCAGTTGCCGGTGATCACCGAGTCGGCGCCCGATGCCTTGATCTTGGCGATGTAGGGCGCGAAGTCGCGCACCTGCGCCAGCGGGTGCAGGTCCTCGCCGACGATCTGGATGTCGGGGCGCTTCCTCTGCAGGTACTCCTTGGCGTAGCGCGCGACCTGCTGGCCGTGCGAGTAGTTCTGGTTGAGCAGGTAGACCTTGTGGATGTCCTTCTGGTCCTTCATGAAGGTGGTCATCGCCTCCATCTTCATGGTGGTGTCGGCGTCGTAGCGGAAGTGCCAGTAGCTGCACTTGCTGTTCGTCAGGTCGGGGTCGACCGCCGCCTCGTTGAGGAAGATGACCTCCTTGCCGGGGTTGCGCTCGTTGTACTTGTTGATCGCGTCGACCAGCGCCAGCGCCACCGACGAGCCGTTGCCCTGGATGACGTAGCGGATGCCCTGGTCGGTGGCGGACTTCAGCGCGTTCAGGCTCTCGGTCGGCGAGAGTTTGTTGTCCATGCCGACGATCTCGAACTTCACGCCGGCGGCGTTGTTCTGGTTGAACTTGTCGATCGCGAACTTCCAGCTGTTGAGCTGGTTGTTGCCGACCGGGGCCATCAGCCCCGACAGCGGGTCGATCCACACCAGCCTGACGACCTGGCCCTGCAGCGGCTTCTTCGCCGCCTGGGCATGCACGCCGAGGCTGCCGGCGAGCAGCGCGACGCCGGCCGTGAGGGCGAGGACGGAACGGAACGTGGTCTGGGTGTTCATGTCTTGGCTGACTCCTGGGGCTCGGTAGGGATCGGGCGCAACGGTAAGCGATGCGCCCGCGATGTCGTGTGAGGGACTACCCCGAACGGCTGTCGCCGACGGGACAATGACGGCGACGGGTTCATGCCGTCGGCAGCCGGTGCCCCTTGAACTGCTCGCGCAGCTTGAGCTTCTGCATCTTGCCGGTCGCGGTGTGCGGGATCTCGGCGACGAAGACGACATCGTCGGGAATCTGCCACTTGGCGATCTTGCCCTCGAAGAAGCCGAGCAGCTGCTCACGCGTGACCTCGGCGCCGGGCTTCTTCACCACCACCAGCAGCGGGCGCTCGTCCCACTTCGGATGCGCGCAGGCGATCGCCGCGGCTTCGTGCACCGCGGGGTGCGCCATGGCGATGTTCTCGAGGTCGATCGAGCTGATCCACTCGCCGCCGGACTTGATCACGTCCTTGCTGCGGTCGGTGATCTGCATGTAGGCGTCGGAGTCGATCGTCGCCACGTCGCCGGTCGGGAACCAGCCGCGGCCGTCCACGTCGACCAGCGGCGACGCGGCCTCGGCCTGCTTGAAATAGCGCTCGATCACCCATGGGCCGCGCACCACCAGGTTGCCCGAGTGCGCGCCGTCCCAGGGCAGCGGCCGGTCGTCGTCGCCCAAGATGTCCATGTCGATGCCGTACAGCGCCGTGCCCTGCTTCTCGCGCAGGCGGTGCTTCGCCTCGGAATCGAGCCCGTCGTGGCGCGCCTTCAGCCGCGACACGGTGCCCAGCGGCGACAGCTCGGTCATGCCCCAGGCGTGGATCGCCTCGATGCCGTACTGCTCCTCCAGCGTGCGCATCATCGCCGGCGGCAGCGCGGAGCCGCCGATCACGGTGCGCTTGAGCGTGCTGAACTTCAGCTTGTTGGCCTGCGCATAGGTGATGAGGCCGAGCCACACCGTCGGCACGCCGGCGCTGAAGGTCACCTTTTCCGCCTCGAGCAGCTCGTACAGCGACTTGCCGTCGAGATGCGGGCCGGGGAACACCAGCTTGGCGCCGATCGCCGGCGCCGCGTACGGCACGCCCCAGGCGTTGACGTGGAACATCGGCACCACGGGCAGGATCACGTCGCGCGCCGACACGCCCATCGCGTCGGGCATCGACAGCGAGTAGGTGTGCAGGATGGTCGAGCGGTGGCTGTACACCGCACCCTTGGGGTTGCCGGTCGTGCCCGACGTGTAGCAGATCGACGAGGCGCGGTTCTCGTCGAACTCGGGCCAGGCGTAGTCGCCGTCCTGGGCCTCGACCAGCTCTTCGTAGCACAGCAGGTTCGGGATCGAGCCGGCCGCCGGCATGTGCGCGCGGTCGGTCAGCGCGACGAAATGCTTCACGCTCTTGAGCGCCGGCGCCAGCTTCTCGACCAGAGGCGCGAAGGTGAGGTCGAAGCACAGGACGGCGTCCTCGGCGTCGTTGGCGATCCAGGCGATCTGCTCGGGGAACAGCCGCGGGTTGATCGTGTGGCACACCAGCCCCGAACCCGAGGTGCCGAAGTAGATCTCGAAGTGGCGGTAGCCGTTCCAGGCCAGCGTGCCGACGCGGTCGCCGTCGCGGCAGCCGAGCCGTGCCAGCGCCTGCGCCAGCTTGCGCGAGCGCAGCTCGGCATCGCGGTAGGTGTATCGGTGCACGTCGCCCTCGACGCGCTTGGAGACAATCTCGACGTTGCCGCAGTGCCGCGCCCCGTGCCTGATCAGCGACGAGATCATCAGGGGCATCTGCATCATCTGGCCCATCAGTGGCGCCATGGGGTTCCTCCCTCGAGTGAGTTACATCCGCGGCCATCATAGGAAGGCACCTTGACCGCCCCCTCCTGCGGTTTACCCCTAGGATGAAAGCGACCGGGGCCGCTCACTACACTGGCCCGACGTTCCCGCCCGACCGGGCATCGACCATCGAGGTTTGCGGTTTCATCATGAGCGACGACACGTCCGACGGCCCACGCAAGGTGGCGAAGAGCGACGCCGAGTGGCGCGCCCAGCTCACACCGATGCAGTACGAGGTCACGCGCCACGCCGCCACCGAGCGGCCGTTCTCCGGCGAGTACTGGGACACCTTCCGCGACGGCCGCTACGACTGCATCGGTTGCGGCACACCGCTGTTCGAATCGGCGACCAAGTTCGACGCCGGCTGCGGCTGGCCGAGCTACTGGGCGCCCGTCAACAGCGAGGTGATCGAGCGTGTCGAGGACAGGAGCCACGGCATGGTGCGCGTCGAGGTGCGCTGCAACCGCTGCGGCGCGCATCTCGGGCACGTCTTCCCCGACGGACCCGAACCGACCGGCGAGCGTTATTGCATCAATTCGGCGGCGATACACTTCGCGCCGAAAGAATGAAGCTCCTCTTCGACTTCCTGCCCATCATCCTGTTCTTCGGCGCCTTCAAGTACGCCGAACACCAGAAGGACTGGGCGGCACGGTTCGCCACCGACCATTTCGGCGCCATCGTCTCCGGCGGCATCGTCGGGCCGGCCGAGGCGCCGGTGCTGCTGGCCACCGTCGTCGTCATCGTCGCCACGCTGGCGCAGATCGGCTGGCTGGTGGCGCGCGGGCGCAAGGTCGACCTGATGCTGTGGGTCAGCCTGGGGCTGGTCGTCGTCCTCGGCGGGGCGACGATCTGGTTCCACAGCGAGACCTTCATCAAGTGGAAGCCGAGCGTGCTGTACTGGGTCATGGCGCTGGCGTTCTGGGCGAGCCGCGCGCTGTTCCACACCAACCTGCTGCAGACGCTGATGGGCGACCAGCTCCGGCTGCCGCCGCCCGTATGGCAGCGGCTCAATGTCGCCTGGGTGGCGTTCTTCGTGCTGATGGGTCTGGCCAACCTGTGGGTCGCGTACAGCTTCTCGACCGACGCCTGGGTCAACTTCAAGCTGTTCGGCGGCATCGGCCTGATGCTGCTGTTCACGCTCGCGCAGGGCCTGTACCTCGCCCGCTATCTGCAGGGCGACGACGAGCCGCGGACGGGCAAGCCATGAGCGGCGAGCGGCCCGGCCCGCTGCCGCGCGACCAGTGGACGCGCGCCGCCGATCTCGAGGCGGCGCTGCGCGACGCCTTCGCCCCGACCGCGCTCGAGGTGCGCGATGACAGCGCACAGCATGCCGGCCACGCGGGCGCCCGCGAGGGCGGCCACTGGACGGTCCGCATCGTCAGCGAGCGCTTCGCCGGACAGAGCCGCGTGGCGCGCCACCGGCTCGTGTATCATGCCCTCGCCTCGTTGATTCCGCGCGGCGTCCATGCCCTGGCGATCGACGCCCGGGCCCCCGACGAGCCCTGATCCACGACCCGTCCGCGACCGCGGACGCCCGGCCGCGAAGCGAGCGCCCCTCCCTCCCGAAAGGCTGTTCCCCGATGATGAAGAAGCATTCCCTCGTGCGCGGCCTGCTCGCTGCGTCCGCCTCGCTGGCGCTGCTGCTGCCGCTGGCGCAGGCGCAGAACATCACGACCGTCAACGGCAAGCCGGTGCCGAAGACGCGCGCCGAAACGCTGATGTCGCAGGCGGTCAAGGCCGGCCAGCCGCGCACGCCCGAACTCGAGACGCAGGTCAACGACGAGGTCGTGATGCGCGAGATCTTCATGCAGGAGGCCGAGAAGCGCGGCCTCGCGGCGTCGCCCGACTACAAGGCGCAGATGGAGCTGGCGCGCCAGACCATCCTGATCCGCGAGCTGTTCGCCGACCAGCAGAAGAAGAACCCGATCAGCGATGCCGACGTCCAGGCCGAGTACGACAAGCTCAAGGCGCAGGCCAGCGGCACCGAATACCGCGCCAGCCACATCCTGGTGGAGAAGGAAGACGACGCCAAGGCGCTGATCGCGCAGATCAAGGGCGGCGCCAAGTTCGAGGACCTGGCCAAGAAGAACTCGAAGGACCCCGGCTCGGCCGAGAAGGGCGGTGACCTCGACTGGGCCAACGCCCAGGCCTACGTGCCCGAGTTCTCGCAGGCGATGATGAAGCTGCAGAAGGGCCAGATGACCGATTCGCCGGTCAAGTCGCAGTTCGGCTGGCACATCATCCGTCTCGACGACACGCGGCCGGTGCAGTTCCCGCCGCTCGAGCAGGTCAAGGGCCAGCTGCAGCAGCGGCTGCAGCAGATGAAGCTGGCGCAGTTCCGCGACGAACTGCGCGCCAAGGCGAAGACCGACTACAAGTTCAGCCAGTAGGGCAGGGTCGCTTCGCGACCCCTTCTCGGCGGACGCTACCTCACGACCCGGCCGGCCTCGATGTGCAGCTGGCGGTCGCAGCGCGCCGCGATGCCCTCGTCGTGGGTGACGAGCACGAGCGTGGTGCCGGCCTCGCGGTTCAGCTCGAACATCAGCGCCATCACCGTCTCGCCGGTGGCGAAGTCGAGGCTGCCCGTCGGCTCGTCCGCCAGCAGCACCGCCGGCCGCACGACGAAGGCGCGCGCCAGCGCGACGCGCTGCTGCTCGCCGCCCGACAGCAGCTTCGGGTAGTGGCCCAGCCGCTCGGCCAGCCCGACGCGGCGCAGCATCTCGACCGCCTGCGCGCGTGCGTCGCGCCGCCCCTGCAGCTCGAGCGGCAGCATCACGTTCTCCAGCGCGGTCAGGTTGCCCAGCAGCTGGAAGCTCTGGAACACGAAGCCGAGCTTCTCGGCGCGCATCGCGGCGCGTGCGTCCTCGTCGAGCGCGAAGATGTCGATGCCGCCGATTCGCACCGTGCCCGAGGTCGGCACGTCGAGTCCGGCGATGATGCCCAGCAGCGTGCTCTTGCCCGAGCCCGAGGCCCCGACGATGGCCGCGGATTGGCGCGGCTCGAGGCTGAAGTCAATGGCGTGCAGTATGGTCAGCACCCCGGTCGAGTCGCTCACCTGCTTGGTCACGTGCTCGACCTCGATGATCGGATGGGTCATGGGTGATGTCGTTGTCGTCGGCCGGCGCGTGTCGCGCC
>JBLMVT010000368.1:0-3650 GCA_050256835.1 Betaproteobacteria bacterium
TGGGATTCGAACCCACGTCGCGGGAGAACCCGCGAACCGGATTTCGAGTCCGGCGCATTCGACCACTCTGCCACCTTTCCGGGTTCGTCTCGCGGTCGAGAGAAGGCGCGCATTCTAGCGCGCCGGCGCACTCAGGGAACGAGCAGCTCGAGCCCGCCGAGGTACGGCCGCAATGCGCCGGGGACCTCGACGCTGCCGTCGGCGCGCTGGCAGTTCTCCAGCACCGCCACCAGCGTGCGGCCGACCGCCAGCCCCGAGCCGTTGAGCGTGTGCACGTATTCGTTGCGGCCCTGCGCGCTGCGGTAGCGCGTCTGCATGCGCCGCGCCTGGAAGGCCTCGCAGTTCGAGCACGAGCTGATCTCGCGATACGTGTTCTGTGCCGGCAGCCAGACCTCGAGATCGTAGGTCTTTGCCGCGCCGAAGCCCATGTCGCCGGTGCACAGCATCACCACGCGGTACGGCAGTTCCAGCCGCTGCAGGATCGCCTCCGCGTGCCCGACCATCTGCTCGAGCGCGGCGGCGCTCTGCTCGGGCGTGGTGACCTGCACCATCTCGACCTTGTCGAACTGGTGCTGGCGGATCATGCCGCGCGTGTCGCGGCCGGCGCTGCCGGCCTCGCTGCGAAAGCACGGGCTGTGCGCGGTCAGGCGCAGCGGCAGCGCGTCGGCGCCCAGGATCTGCTCGCGCACGCTGTTGGTGAGCGAGATCTCGGAGGTGGAGATGAGGTACTGCGCGCTTGCCGACTCGTCGCCGCCGCGCGTGACCCAGAACATGTCGGACTCGAACTTGGGCAGCTGGCCGGTCCCTTCGAGCGCCTCGCGGTTGACGATGTAGGGTGTGTAGCACTCGGTGTAGCCGTGCTCGAGCGTCTGCAGGTCGAGCATGAACTGCGCCAGAGCCCGCTGCAGCCGCGCCGCCGGCCCGCGCAGGAAGACGAAGCGCGCGCCCGACATCCTGGCGGCGGTCTCGAAGTCCAGCCCGAGCGGCGCTCCGACGTCGACATGGTCCTTGACCGGGAAGTCGAACGCGCGCGGCGTGCCCCAGCGGCGCACCTCGACGTTGGCGCGCTCGTCGTCGCCGACCGGCACGTCGGCCTGCGGCAGGTTGGGCAGCGCCATCAGCAGCGCGTTCAGCTCCTTCTGGATCGCGTCGAGCCGCTCGGCGCCGGCCTTCAGCTCGTCGCCGATGCCGCCGACCTCGGCGAGCAGAGCGGCAGCGTCCTCGCCGCGGCCCTTGGCCTGGCCGATCCGCTTCGACAGCGCGTTGCGCCGCGCCTGCAGTTCCTCGGTGCGCGTCTGGATCGTCTTGCGCTCGGCCTCCAGCGCCGTGAAGCGAGCGACATCGAGGAACGGCTGCGGCGACTTGCGCGCTTCGAGCCGGGCGACGACGCCGGCGAGGTCGCGGCGCAGCAGGTTGATGTCGAGCATGTCAGCAGTCGCAGGCGGCCCCGAAGCGAGCAGCACGCACGATGAACCTCGTCGCTCCAGCAGACGCCGCGGATCCGGCTTTGCCGGTCCGCCGGCAGCGCCCCCTGGGGGGAGGCGAAGGCGCTTCGGGGGGGGTCACAGCTTCAGGCCCTTGGGCAGCGGGAAGTGCACCGTCTCGGCCGCGCCCTCGAGCGTGCGCACCGACACCGCGCCGAGCGAGCGCAGCCGCTCGACCACCTCGCGCACCAGCACCTCGGGCGCCGAGGCGCCGGCGGTCAGCCCGACGCGCGCGCGGCCCTCGAACCATTCGGGTCGCAGGTCGTCGGCCTTGTCGACCATGTAGGCATGGGTGCCGAGCCGCTCGGCCAGCTCGCGCAGCCGGTTGCTGTTGGAGCTGGTCGGGCTGCCGACGACGACGACCACGTCGACCGCCTTCGCCAGCAGCTTGACCGCGTCCTGCCGGTTCTGCGTCGCGTAGCAGATGTCCTGCTGCTTGGGCTCGCGCACGTGCGGGAAGCGCCGCTTCACGGCGGCGAGGATCTGCGCCGCGTCGTCGACCGACAGCGTGGTCTGCGTCACCACCGCCAGCCGCTCGGGGTGCGCGGGCTGCACGCGCTCGACGTCGCCCACGTCCTCGACGAGGTAGATGCCCGCGTCGAGCTGCCCCATCGTGCCCTCGACCTCGGGGTGGCCCTTGTGGCCGATCATGATGAACTCGTAGCCCTCGCGGGCAAGCTTGGCGACCTCGACGTGCACCTTGCTGACCAGCGGGCAGGTGGCGTCGAAGATCGAGAAGCCGCGCGCCTCGGCCTCGCGGCGCACCGCCTGGCTCACGCCGTGCGCCGAGAACACCAGCGTCGCGCCGGCCGGCACCTCGGCCAGGTCCTCGATGAAGATCGCGCCCTTGGCCTTCAGGTCGTTGACGACGTAGGTGTTGTGCACGATCTCGTGGCGCACGTAGATCGGCGCGCCAAACTTGGCGAGCGCGCGCTCGACGATCTCGATCGCGCGGTCGACCCCGGCGCAGAAGCCGCGCGGCTGGGCAAGTACGACTTCGTCCACTTTCGATCCCATCACAGCACGCCGACCAACTGCACCTCGAAGGTCACCGGCTGACCCGCGAGCGGATGGTTGAAGTCGAACAGCAGCGCCTCGGCGTCGACCGCGCGCACCACGCCGGCGATGCTGCCCTGGCCGTCCGGCGCGGGGAACTCGACGACGTCGCCGACCGCGTAGTCGTCGTCGGCGTCGCCGTGCTCGCGCAGCAGCGCGCGCGACACGCGCTGCAACAGCTCGTCGCTGCGCTGGCCGAAGGCCTCGCCCGCGGCCAGTTCGAAGCGCGCGTGCGCGCCCTCGGCCAGGCCGAGCAGGCGCGACTCGAACGGCGGCGCCAGCTCGCCCGTGCCCAGCGACAGGGTGGCCGGCGTGCCGCCGAAGGTGTTGACGACATCGGCCCCGTCGGGGCCGGCGAGGCGGTAGTGCAGGGTGAGGAACGAACCCGCCTGCACGTTGCGGGAGGACATGCGCTGCTTCTCGATAGACTGGGACGGATTCTAAGCGGCGGCCCTCCACCACCATGACGCTCAAGGACCTGCCCGAAAGCACGCGCCCGCGCGAGAGGCTGCTCGCGCTCGGGCCGGCCGCGCTGGCCGACGCCGAGCTGCTGGCGCTGCTGCTGCGCACCGGGCTGCCGGGGCTGTCGGTGCTGCAGCTCGCGCAGTCGCTGCTCGACGCCTTCGGCGGCCTGCCCGGCCTGCTGCAGGCGCGCCCGGAACAGCTGGAGCGTGTCAAGGGACTGGGGCCGGCCAAGCGCGCCGAGGTGGCGGCGGTGCTCGAGCTGGCGCGCCGCTCGCTGGCGCGCGAGCTGCGCGAGGCGCCGCTGTTCGACTCGCCGCAGCGCGTCAAGGACTACCTGCTCCTCACCCTCGGCGCGCTCGGCCACGAGGTGTTCGCCGTGCTGTACCTCGATGCGCAGCACCGGCTGGTCGAGTACCGCGAGCTGTTCCGCGGCACGCTGACGCAGACCAGCGTCTATCCGCGCGAGGTCGTGCGCCACGCGCTCGAGCTGCGCTCCGCGGCGGTGGTGCTCGCGCACAACCATCCCTCGGGGCTGGCCGAGCCGTCGCGCGCCGACGAGTTCCTGACGCACACGCTCAAGAGCGCGCTGGCGCTGGTCGACGTGCGCGTGCTCGACCACCTCGTCGTCGGCCAGGGCGCGGTGGT
>JBLMVT010000369.1:0-2837 GCA_050256835.1 Betaproteobacteria bacterium
CGTCGGCTTGTCGGCGAGCGCGAGCGTCACCGCGCCGCCGCCTTCGCCCGCGGCCACGCGCAGGCGGTGCAGCCGCTGGTCGCGAGCGAGCAGCAACTCGAAAGCGGCGTCGGGCGCGACCAGCGCACTCAGGTCGTCGAGCCGGCGTAGCCGCCAGCCGTCGACGCCGAGCAGTTCGTCGCCGGCCGACACGCCGGCCGCCTCGGCGGCGCCGCCGCGCAGCACCTGCCTGACCTGCACGCCGGTGAGCGCACTCTCCGACACGCGCAGCCCGAGCCGCTGCGCCGGCGTCGGCAGCTCGGCGCGCCAGGCAACGCCGGCGCGCTCGAGCAGCGCCGCCAGCGGCAGCTCGTCGGTGCCGTGCACCCAGTGGCGCAGGTCGTCGGCGATCGCGCGCGAGCCGCTGCGCTCGACCGCGGCGAGGACATCGGCCTCGGCGATCGGACCGCCGCCGCTCGCCGCCCACAGTTCGCGCATCACCGCGTCGAGCGACGACCGGGCGGCGCTGCGCAGCCGCAGGTCGAGGCACGCTGCGACCAGCGAGCCCTTGGTGTAGTAGCTGACGGTCGCGTTGGGCGTGTTCTCGTCGCCGCGGTAGTACTTGACCCAGGCGTCGAAGCTGGCCTCGGCCACGCTCTGCACGTGCCGCCCCGGCGTGCCGAGCACGCCGTTGACCGCCTTGGCGAGCAAGCGCAGGTAGCGCGCGTCGTCGATCAGCCCGGCGCGGCGCAGCAGCAGGTCGTCGTAGTAGGAGGTGAAGCCTTCGAAGAACCAGAGCAGCTTCGTGTAGTTCTCGCGCGTGTAGTCGAGCGTCGCGAACTCGGCCGGCTTGAGCCGCTTGACGTTCCACGCGTGGAAGTACTCGTGGCTCACCAGCCCGAGCAGCGTCACCTGCCCGTCGCTCGCTGCCGCGCCCTGGCCGCGCCGCGGCAGGTCGCGGCGCGCGGCGATCAGCGCCGTGCTGGCGCGGTGTTCGAGGCCGCCGTGGCCCTCGTCGACGGCGTTCAGCATGAACACGTAGCGTTCGAACGGGGCGCCGCCCCAGAACGCGATCTGCGCCTCGCACAGCGTCTTCGCGTCGGCGAGCAGGCGTGCGCCGTCGAAGCTCGGCAGCGCGCCGGCGACGACGAGCTCGTGCGGCACGCCGGCGGCCTCGAAGCGGCCGTGCCAGAACGGGCCCAGCTCGAACGGATGGTCGACCAGCTCGTCGTAGTCGGCCGCCCGGTAGTGCGCCGGCGCGCCGTCCAGCGCGGGCATCGCCGTGGCGACACGCCAGCCGCGCGGCAGCCGGCCGATCGCGACCTGCTGCGGCAGGGACTCTGCGCCGTGCACGCGCACGAACACGCTGGTGCCGTTGAAAAAGCCGCGCCCGGCGTCCAGAAAGGCCGTGCGCACCGACGTGTCGAAGGCGTAGACGAGGTAGCTCAGGGTCAGCGCGGCGCGCCCCTCGCAGCGCACGCGCCAGGTCGCCTTGTCGAGCTGTTCGACGGTGCGCGCCTCGCGCCCCTGCCGCGCCTCGAGCCGCGAAAGGTGGCGCGCGAACTCGCGCACCAGGTAGCTGCCCGGCACCCACACCGGCAGGCTGACCAGCTGCTCGGCGGCCGGCTGCGCCACGCTGACGGTGACGCGAAACAGGTGGGCGTGGGCGTCGGCGACGTCGATGCGGTAGGCGATCATGCGCGGGGCGGCGGGAAAAGCGGCGATTGTCGCCGCGCGCCGCGCCGCGTCAGCCGCCCGCGCCCTTGGCCTTGGCGGCCGCGGCCAGATGCTTCTCGACCTGGTCGGCGGGCAGCGCGCCGGGCACGCGCGTGCCGTCCTCGAACACCACGCCGGGCGTGCCGTTGATGCGGTGCTTGCGGCCGAGCGCGGTGTTGCGCGTGAGCACGCTGGTGTCGCACTGGCCCATGCTGCGCGGCGGCACCTTGCCCTCGATCATCCAGTCGCGCCAGACCTTGCCCTGGTCCTTGGCGCACCAGATGTCGCGCGACTTCTCGGGCGAGTCGCCGCCGAGGATCGGGAACAGGAAGGTGTAGACGGTGATGTCCTTGACGGCGAGCAGGTCCTTCTCGAGGCGCTTGCAGTAGCCGCAGTTCGGGTCGGCGAAGACGACCAGCTTGCGCGCGCCGCTGCCCTGCTTCCAGACGATCGCGTCCTTCAGCGGCAGCGAGGCGAAGTCGATCGCCGTCAGCTTGTCGATGCGCGCCTGGGTCAGGTCGGTGCGCGTGCGGGTGTCGATGAGGTTGCCCTGCACGACGTAGTTGCCCTGCTCGTCGGAATAGAAGATGTCGGTGCCGATGCGCACCTCGTACAGGCCGGCGATCGGCGTCTTGCTTACCTCGTCGATCGACAGGTCCTTCAGGCGTTCGCCGAGGTTCTTGCGGATCGCCGCCTCGTCGCCATGCGCCGCAGCGCCGACGACGAGCAGGGCGGCGCCGACGAGCGCGGAAAGGCGGCGGAAGGGGCGATCCATGGGAATCCTTCAGTGGGAGGGCAGATCGAGCGCGCGCGCGCTGAGCCAGCGCTTGAGCGGCGCGAGATGATTGACGAGAGTCAGCCCGCGGTTGCGGAGTTCCCGCAGCGGCGGCGCGGGGCTGGCGAACAGTTGCCACAGGCCGTCGACGAGGCCGCCCATGGCCAGTGTCGGCACGGCGCGTTCGCGCTCGTAGCGGCGCAGCAGGCGGGCGTCGCCGGGGGAGCGCCAGGGCTCGCGCCCGGCCAGCAACCGGGTCAGCGCCGCGACGTCGCCCAGCCCGAGATTGAGCCCCTGGCCGGCCAGCGGATGCACCACGTGCGCGGCGTCGCCAACCAGCACCCAGCCGTCGCCGCACCAGCGCTCG
>JBLMVT010000370.1:0-4651 GCA_050256835.1 Betaproteobacteria bacterium
CGCTCGATCCCGCGCGCCGCCACGAACTGCTCGGCTACCTGGCCGAGCTGCCGCGCCGCTATGCGCTGCCGATCCTCTACGTCACGCACCAGATGGACGAGGTGCTGCGGCTCGCCGACCAGCTGTCGGTGATGAGCGAGGGCCGCACGGTGGCCGCCGGCAACGCGCTCGAGCTGCTGTCAGACCTGTCACTCCAGCCGCTGGTCGGCCGCTTCGAGGCCGGCAGCGTGCTCGCGGGCGTGGTCGCCGAGCAGCTCGACGACTGGCACCTGAGCGTGGTGACGGTGGCCGGACAGCGCGTCACCGTGCCGCAGGTCGTCGCACCCGTCGGCGCTCACGTGCGGCTGCGCGTGCGCGCGCGCGACGTCGCGCTGCAGCCGGCGGTGCTCGCTTCGAGCGCGAGCAACCAGCTGCCCGGCGAGGTGCTGCGCGTGCTCGAACGCGAGGGTCCCTACGCGGCGGTCGAACTCGCCCTGCGCCCCGGCGCGCCGCCGGGCGAGCGGCTGTGGTCGCTGGTGACGCGGCGCTCGGTCGCCTCGATGGGCATCGCGCCCGGCCGAACGCTGGTCGGCAGCTTCAAGGCGGTGGCGGTCGAGGGCCGCGCCGTGGCGCGCCACGACGGCTGAGCGGGCACACTGCGCGCATGACCGAAGCTTCTCGCGCCGCGTTGCGCGTGCGCAGCGTGAACGTCGCGCTGGCGGCGCCGCTCGTCGTCGCCGACGGCCGCAGCGTCGCCAGCGGCATCCGCAAGCGGCCGGTGGACGGCGCGGTCGCGGTGCGACCGCTCAACCTCGCCGGCGACGAGCAGGCCGACCCGTCGGCGCATGGCGGCCTGTCAAAGGCGGTCTACGCCTATCCGTGGGAGCACTACCCCTTCTGGCAGACGGTGCGCGCGCAGGCGCAGGCCGCCGGCTGGGACGAGCCGCTGCCGTGTGGCGCGCTCGGCGAGAACCTGACGCTCGAGGGCCTGCTCGAAGCCGACGTGTTCATCGGCGACGTGCTGCGCTTTGCCGGCTGCGCGCTGGCCGTCAGCGAGCCGCGCTTTCCCTGCTACAAGCTCAACGCCGCGCTCGGCTTCGCACACGCCGTGCGGCTGATGCAGCAAAGCGGCTGGTGCGGCTTCTACCTGTCGGTGCGCGAGCCCGGCGTGCTGCGTGCGGGCGAGACGTTCACGCTCGAGCCCGGGCCGCGCGAAGTCGGCATCGTCGAGCTGTTCCGCGCCCGCATCGGCCGCGCAGGCCGGTAGCCCTCAGGCCGGCGCCGATCGGGCATCGGATGCCGACCGCCTCGGCGCTTGCAGCAGCTGCAGCACGCGCTGCGTCATCGCCGCGGCGAGCACCTCCTCGCCGTTGAAGATCTCGCCCTGCACGTCGCGGCGCAGCAGCTGCAGCTCCTCCTCGCTTCGCGTGCGCAGCACGACGTCGACGCGCGGATTGAGCGTACGCGCGGTCTGCACGATGACGCGCAGGCGCACCGGGTCGGGAACCGCGACGACGAGCATCGCTGCATCGGCGATGTGCGCCTGCACCAGCACTGCAGGGTCGGCGGCGTCGCCGGCGACGGCGGCGACGCCCTCCTTGCGCAGGCCCTCGACCAGCTCGCGGTTGCGGTCGACCAGCACGAACGGCGCGGCGCGCTCGGCCAGTGCCCGCGCGATGCGGGCGCCGACGCGGCCATGGCTGACCAGCACGATCTGGCCGCGCAGCACCTCGCGCCCGGTCTCGGCCGGCAGCTCGGCATACGGGTCGTCGCGCCGCTCGAGGCGCCGCGCCAGCGCCGAGCGGGCGAGCACCCAGCGGCGCATCGGCTCGACGGCGCCGAACACGAACGGATTCAGCGCGATCGAGATCAGCGCGGCCGCCAGCACCAGGCTCACTCCTTCGGCGGGCAGCAGACCGAGCGACAGGCCCAGTCCGGCGAGGATGAACGAGAATTCGCCGATCTGCGCCAGGCTGGCCGCCACCATCAGCGCGCTGCTCAGCGGATAGCCGAGCGCCAGCACCAGGCCCAGCGCGGCCGTCGACTTGCCGACGATGATGACGGCGACGACGCCGAGCAGCCACAGCGGGCGCTCGAGCACGATGACCGGGTCGAACAGCATGCCCACGGCGACGAAGAACAGCACGGAGAACGCGTCGCGCAACGGAAGCGACTCCTGCGCGGCGCGGTGGCTGAACTCCGACTCGCGCATCACCATGCCGGCGAAGAACGCGCCGAGCGCGAACGACACGTTGAACAGGTTCGCGGCGCCGTAGGCGATGCCGATCGCCGCGGCGACGACCGCCAGCGTGAACAGCTCGCCCGAGCCGGTGCGCGCCACCTGGTAGAGCAGCCACGGCAGGAGGCGCCGGCCGGCGACGAGCATCAGCGCGATGAAGGCGCCGACCTCGAGCAGCGTACGCGCGATCGCCCAGCCGGCGCCGCCCGCGCCGGGGGCGGCGCCGGCGCGCCGAGCACGCCGGCCAGCGGCGGCAGCAGCACCAGCACGAGCACGGTGGCCAGGTCCTCGACCACCAGCCGGCCGACCGCGATGCGTCCGTTCATCGTCCCGAGCACGCCGCGCGACTCGAGCGCCTTCAACAGCACGACCGTGCTGGCGCACGACAGCGACAGCCCGAACACCAGCCCTTCGCCCCAACTCCAGCCCCAGCCGAGCGACATCGCCATGCCGAGCACCGTCGCCAGCCCCATCTGCACCACCGCACCGGGAACCGCGATGCGGCGCACGGCCAGCAGGTCGGCGAGCGAAAAGTGCAGCCCGACGCCGAACATCAGCGGCATCACGCCCAACTCGGACAGCTGCGAGGCGATTCCGACGTCGGCCACGAAGCCCGGCGTCGCCGGCCCGATGACGATGCCGGCGACGAGGTACCCGACCAGCGCCGGCAGGCGCGCGCGCTCGGCCGCGAAGCCGAGCAGCAGCGCCAGGCCGAAGCCGGCGGCGAGGGTGCTGATCAGCGAGACGTTGTGTTCCGTGCGCGTCGGCGCGGCCATTCTGCCCGCCGCGGGCGGACGTTCGGCCAAGCCGGAGCGCGGCGAGCGGCTACAGTGACCGCCCGCCCAACCGCTCGCCGCCGTGCTCGCCTACCGCCACGCCTTCCACGCCGGCAACCACGCCGACGTGCTCAAGCACGTCGTGCTGCTGCTGGTGCTGCGCTACCTCGCGAGCAAGGACAAGCCCTTCACGCTGGTCGACACCCACGCCGGTGCCGGCGGCTATTCGCTCGAGGGCCGCTACGCGAACCGCCTCGCCGAGTACGCGCAGGGCGTCGGCCGGCTGTGGGTACGCACCGACCTGCCGCCGGTGCTGGCCGACTACGTCGCGCGGGTGCGCGAGTTCAACGGCGGCGGCGCGCTGCGCCAGTACCCGGGGTCGCCCGCCTTCGCGCAGATGCTGCTGCGGCCGACCGACCGGCTGCGGCTGTACGAGCTGCACCCGACCGACCATCGCATCCTCGCCGCCTACCTCGGATCGCGGCCGCACACGCAGGTGCTGCAGGCCGACGGCTTCGCAGCGCTGAAGGCCGAGCTGCCGCCGCCGTCGCGCCGCGGCGCGGTGCTGATCGACCCGAGCTACGAGCTCAAGGCCGACTACCCGCGCGTGGTCGCCGCGCTGCGCGAGGCGCTGACGCGCTTCGCCGAGGGCACGGTCGTCGTCTGGTACCCGCAGCTGCTGACGCTCGAGTCGAACCGGCTGCCGCAGCGGCTGCAGTCGGCCGCCGACGCGCTGGCGAGGAAGGGCTGGCTGCACGCGCGCCTGACGGTGCAGGAGCCCGACGAGCGCGGCTTCGGGCTGGTCGGCAGCGGCGTGTTCGTCGCCAACCCGCCGTTCGTGCTGCACGAGTCGTTACGCGGGCTGCTGCCGTTTCTGGTCGACGCGATCGGCCAGTATGCAGGCGCCCACTTCCTGCTCGAGCAGCGCGCAGGCTGACGTCGCTGCCGGCGCCCGAGGCTACCTTCGCTTACCGTGCCGACGCGCCGCGTCGCCCGGCGGCGGGGGCATGCTTCTTGAGTGCAGTGGTCGTCCCGGCCCGCCTCGGGTCCGCAGACGAGTGCAAATGAAAATCCTGCAACGGCTCGCGCTCATCGGCCTGCTCGCCTCGGCCCTCGTGCTCGGCAGCGGCTGCACCACCGCGCTGGTGGTCGCGCACGTGCACCGCCAGCTGACCGAGGGCGACCCGACGCCGTGCGTGCTGCTCAATAGCGTCCAGCGCGCGCTCGAGCCGCGTTGCGGCGCCTTCGTGCCCGGCAGCCTGCGCGCCGCCGACGTCGCCGCCTCGGGCCTGCCGGTCTGCCCGCTGGCGCTGGCCGCGCGCGACCCGCGGCTGTGGCCGGTGCTGCCTGAGCTGCTGGCCAGGGGTGCGGCGCCCGAGACCTGTGACGAGGCGCCGCTGGCGGCGCTGGCGCAGGCGCACCCCTGCCCCGACTTCGCCGCCGCCGCACCGGCCGAATTGCGCTCCCTGCGCTGGCTGGCCGAGGCCGATGCGCGGGCCGTCCAGCACGACGTGGTTCGGCTGCTGAGCTGCCCGTCGGCGCGCGCCGTGCACCTCGACACGGTGCTCGACGGCTGGCTGGCGCAGGGCCTGCTGCCGGCCGACAACAGCCTGACCTTCGCGCCGCTGGCCGCGCTGCACCCGAGCGCGCTGGCCAC
>JBLMVT010000371.1:0-3533 GCA_050256835.1 Betaproteobacteria bacterium
CGGCAGCCTGCTCGACGAGGACTGGGCCGGGCGCGATCGCTTCGCGCGCAGCCCCGGCCGTCGCCCGCGACCGGTGCCGCTGCCGCAAGGCGTGCGCTGCTTCGCGCTGGCCGCCAGCGTCCGCGCAGGCCCCGGCAACCGGAGCGCGCGCTTGCCCGGCGACGGCCTGGTGCCAGTCGACAGTGCCCTGGGGCGTCATGCCGACCCGGGCCGCACGCTCGCGTTTGCCGCCGAGCGGCAGTGGATCGGCCACGGCATGAATCACCTCGACCTGCTCAGCCATCCGGCGGTCTACGCGCAGGTGCGCGGCTGGCTGGCTTAAGCGCGGGCGAATCCTTGCGCTAGCGCGTCGACGTCAGCGCCGGCTGCGCTGCCAAGGCGGCACTCGCGCGCTGCGCCACGATCGCGTGGCCCGTCGTCGTGGGATGGATCCCGTCCCAGAACAGGAACTGGTCCGGCCGGGCGCAATAGGGGTGCACGGTCGTGTTCAGCGCGATGCACGGCGTGTCGACGTTCGTCAGGCCGACGGCCTCGGGGTGGGCAACGATCTCGTGCAGGAGGGCGAACACGTCGAGGCGCACGATCTCGATGCCCAGGCCCGATTCGAGACCGACCAGTACCTGCTCCAGCGCTGCGTTGAACTGGGCCGAGAAGAGGGTGGCCGCACCCTGGGCTACCGGCCCCAGCAGGCGCACCGCCGGGGTGAGCCCGACGTCGGGCGCATTGGGCACGAAGAAGCGGCGCGCGCCGGCGCCGTAGAGCGTCACGATGTTGGAAGAGATCGAAGCGATCGCCTGCTGCACGATGGCCGCGCTCGTCGCTCCCGACGGGTCGGCCGAGAGCGCTTGCAGGGCATCTCGCAGGTCGTCGCCCCCGGCCCAGACGACGTAGAGCGATCCGGCCGGCGCCTGTCCGCCGACGTTCTGCAGGAACAGCGCCACCTGAGCCGTCAGGTCGACGGGCCTCGACAGGCGCGCACGCGCCCCATCGACCGCGTAGTTGGAGAACACGAGCGGAAGGCGGAAGGCCGGCCCCGCGCTCGGCTGCGCATGATCGAGCAGGGCCAGCTGCTCGATCCAGGTCGGGCCATCGCTGAAGTGCATCCCGCCGCGCGCATAGGGCGCATCCGGAACCAGGTCGGTGAACGGCGGGACCGTCGCCGTCCCGAGGACGATGAACCCGTTGCCGGGATCGGACAGGCTGTCACCGAACACGACGAACCGGTCCGGTCCGCCGGCCCATACAGGGTGCGCCGGCCCCAGCGCAAGGAACGCGACGAGGGCGAGACCCAGGAGCCGGTTCAGGACGCTTCGCATGGCATGCCTCCTCGACGCAGAAGCGGGAAATGCTGACGAGTCGCAAGGTGCGCCCGCCCGACCGGAACCGTCAATCCCGCTCGAAAGACAGCGCGCAAGACACGGGTTTGATCGCCAAGAAGGAACATGCGCCGCCCCGGGCGCGCTCCCGCGCCTGTCAGATCTCTTCTTCCGGCGGGTCTTCCTCGCGCGCCAGCCGCTCGGCGGCCTCGCGCTCGATGCGCGCGCGCTGCTCCGCGACGCGAGCGCGGCGCCGCTCGACGTTGCCCTCGTGCAGCGCGATGGTCGTCTCGCCGAACAGTACCTGGCGCAGGAAGCGGAAGCCGAACTGCAGCAGCCGCATGTCGTCTTCGAGGATCGCGCGCAGCTCGGCGTCGGGCAGGTCGTAGACCTCGGCGAAGCCGTCGCTGGCGACGAACGAGCGGAAGCGGTCGATGTCGTAGCAGGTCATGAAGAAGAGTTCGAGGCTGCGCCTGGACGGCTTGCCGACCGTCGGCCCCGACGACTTCTTCTTCAGGATCAGCTGACGCCAGCCGCGCGCCTCGTCGTCGTATTCGGGGAGTCCCTGCTCCTGGCGGTACTCGTCGATCGTCAGCGTGCGAGGCTCCTGGTGGCCCAGGCAATGGTCCTCGCGCACGATGGCGTAGTACTGGCGGTCGGTGCTCTCGTCCTGCTTGCGCATCGACAGCAGGGCGACCGGGTAGTAGCGGCAGGCGGTCGGCCGGTCGGCGTAGATGGTGCAGCCTTCGCTCGCCATGAAGCGGCAGGCGGTGCCGCCCTCGACCGGGCGCAGCTTGACGCCGACGATGCCGTCCTTCTCCATCTCGTAGGGGACGGTGTAGCGGGCGAGGAATTCCGACGACGACAGCCCGAGCCGTTGCTTGAGGCGAACGATGTCGACCGGCGTGAGCGCGATGTCGATGTTGCTGCAGCAGGCGTTCCAGCAGGCGATGCCCGGGCGGCAGCGGAACTGCAGCCGCGCGCTGCCCTCGAGCGTTGCCGGCGTGACCGGGCTCGCGGGGAAGGGCGGCGAAGGTCCGTTCACGACGCGGCCGGACACGAGGCCGTGTCGCCCTCGACCTTGCCGACCAGCAGCAGGAACTCTTCGAACGGCCCCATCACGCTCATCGCCTCCATCTTGGGCCCGGCGAACGAGAGGCGGCCGAACATCATGGCGCGCATCGGACCGTAATCGCCGCGCCCCATCTCGCCCCACTTTTCGGTGGTGGCATGCATGACGTAGTCCACTGCCTTGTCGAGCTGGGTGGTCTCGACCTTGCCGCCGAAGACGCACTGCGCCTTGCCATCCTTCAGCGCGATGCGCAGTTCGCTGCGGGTCGCCTCGCCGCACTCGGTGCGGTAGAGGTGAATGACCTTGAAGCCCTTGCCGCCGTCATTCTTCACCCACTTGTCGGCCAGACCGTCGGTCAGGGTCGGCGTCTTGTTCCACTGCTCGCACGCCCGGCCGGCCCATTCCTCGGATAGCAGAGGGCTCGCCTGCGCAATGCCGGCCAGGCCGGCCAGCACCAATCCCGCGATCAGCATCTTCATCATCGTCTGCCTCACCGCGGCTGGCGCAGCGTCATCGCGCCGCGGATGTCGCCGAGCCGGCAGCCGGTCGCGCGGTCGTCGGGGTAAAGCGCGCGCAGGCGTTCAGCGACCGCGGGCTTCGGCGGCACCGAGGTGGCGACCTTGCGCGCGCTGTCGAACCTATCGGCCTCCTGTGAGGTCGCCGTCGTTGCCAGCGCCAGCAGCCCGGCGGCCAGCGCGACGGCCCGCCGCACCCCGACGCGAGCGACCATCAGTGCGCCGCCGCCTTGAACAGCTTGGACTTGTCGACCAGGTCGACGTGCTTGCGCTTGAAGCAGGTCCACTTCCTCGTGCTCTTGTCGTAGGTCGAGTTGACGAAGCACTTCCAGTTCTTCTCGTCGACGAAGTTCTTGTCGGTGCGGTAGTAGAAGCCCGGGTAGCGCGATTCCTCGCGGAACTGGATGTGCTTCATGTGCGCCTCGGCCGTCAGCACGCGGTGGTAGTTCTCCCAGGCGCGCAGCAGCTCGTGGAGGTCCTTGGCGCGCATCTTCGCGGCGTCCTCCTTCAGCAGCTCGAGCTTCTCCTCGGCCACCTTGAGCATCACGTCGTTGGTGTTGTAGTAGGTCGCGACGCCGGCGACGTACTCGTCCATGATCTTCTGCAGCCGGAACTGCAGCATCTTGGGCG
>JBLMVT010000372.1:0-11834 GCA_050256835.1 Betaproteobacteria bacterium
GCCTGGCCGGTGGCGCCCGACACGGTCGCCGCGTTCGACGCCGCGCCGCCGGCCGCCGCACCGTCACTCGACGCCGCGCTGGCCCCGCTGGCGCGACCCTAGGAGCCGCGACCATGCTCTGCCCAAAGTGCCACCAGCCGCTCGACGAGGGCGAGGAAAGCTACATCTGCTGTGCCGGCGCGAGCCTGCAATGGCGCTGCACGCAGTGCGCCAAGGTCAGCGAGGGCTTCGCCTTCCCCTACGGCCGCTGCCCGCACTGCGGCGGCGCGCTGGAGGCGCTGGCCGGGCACGTGCTCGACCTCGACGGCGACACCCAGACGCTGGCCGGCATCCGCGCCGCCTTCGAGATCGAGCTCGGCGGCGAGGCCTTCTACCGCCGCGCCGCGGCCGATACCGCCGACCCGGCGCTGCGCGAGCTGTTCGGCCGCTTCGCAGCGATGGAGCGCGAGCACATGCGCACGCTGGCGCGCCGCTACCACGTTACCGTGCCCGAGCGCTCGTCGGCGATCGACGCCGACCTCGCCGCGCTGCTCGCCGGCATCGAGAGCCGGCCGCAGGACGCGGACAACCTGTTCCGCGTCGCCGTCGCGCTGGAGCGGCGCGCCGTCGCCTTCTTCGAGCGCCGCGCCGGCGCCGCGCCGGCGGACTCGCCGGAACGCCAGCTCTACCGAGAACTGGCGGCCGAGGAACGCGAGCATGCCGAACTGCTCGCCACCGAGCGCGCGCGCTGGCGTGCCGGCCGCGCCGGTCTGCTCGGCGGCCGTTGACCTGGATCATGGACTGCGCCGCGGCGGGCGCCGACATTCGATGGGCGGGTTTAAATCGGTAAAGCGGTACTGCAATCGATGAATTGGACCCGGGGAGACACGCCGCGATGGCCACCAAGCGACTGCTCGAACTGACCGTCAACGGTCGCCACCGCGAGGACGCGGTCGCCGACACGACCCTGCTCGTCGACTACCTACGCGATGCCGCGGGCCTCACCGGCACCAAGCAGGGCTGCGACGGCGGCGAGTGCGGCGCCTGCACCGTGCTGGTCGACGGCCGGCCGCGGCTCGCATGCATCACGCTGGCCGCGAGTTGCGCCGGCCGCACGGTCGAGACGATCGAGAGCCTGGCGGTCAACGGCCGCATGAGCCGGCTGCAGCAGGCGTTCCACGAATCGCTGGGCACGCAGTGCGGCTTCTGCACGCCGGGCATGGTGATGAGCGCCGAGGCGCTGCTGCGCGCCAATCCGAACCCGACCGAGGCCGAGATCCGCGCCGCGCTCGGCGGCAACCTGTGCCGCTGCACCGGCTACGTGAAGATCGTCGAGTCGGTGCGTTGTGCATGCGCCGGGGCGGAGGCCTGAAGACCCATGGACACCCTGGTCAAGCCCGTCCCCGCAGAAGCGATGCGCGAGTCGAGCATCGGCCAGCGCACGCCGCTGATCGACGGCATCGAGAAGGTGACCGGCCGCGCACGCTACACCGCCGACCTGCCCGCCGGCGAGGCGCTGATCGGTCGCATCCTGCGCAGCCCGGTGGCGCACGCGCTGATCCGCGGCATCGACACCTCGAAGGCACTGGCGATCCCCGGCGTGCGCGCGGTGATCACCGGCGACGACTTCGCCGCGCCCTACGGCGTGATCCCGATCGCGCAGAACGAGTGGCCGCTGGCGCGTGGCCGCGTGCGTTACCGCGGCGAGCCGATCGCCGCGGTCGCTGCGGTCGACCCGGCGGCGGCCGACGCGGCGCTCGCCGCCATCGTGCTCGACTTCGAGGAACTGCCGGCCTACTTCAAGTCCGCCGACGCGCGCGCCGAGCACGCCGTGCTGCTGCACGAGAACAAGAAGGGCAACATCGAGCGCGAGGTCGACCAGACGTTCGGCGACATCGACGCGCGCTTCGCCGAGGCCGACATGGTGCGCGAGCGCCACTTCCACTATGCCGAGGTGGCGCACGGGCAGATCGAGCTGAACGGCATCGTCGCCAGCTGGGAGCCCGAGCGCGAGCGGCTGACGACGCACTCGACCACGCAGGTTCCCTACTACCTGCACCTGACGCTGGCGCAGTGCCTGGGCCTCGACAGCTCGCAGATCCGCGTCGTCAAGCCGTTCGTCGGCGGCGGCTTCGGGCACCGCGTCGAACCGCTCAACTTCGAGATGATCGCCGCCGCGCTGGCGCGCGCCGCCGGCGCCACCGTGCGGCTGCTGCAGTCCCGCGAAGACAGCTTCCTCACCCACCGCGGCCGCCCCGAGACCGACATCCGCCTGAAGCTGGGGCTGAAGCGCGACGGCACGATCTGCGCCGTCGACTGCGAGATCGTGCAGCGCGGCGGCGCCTACGGCGGCTACGGGCTGGTGACGATCCTCTACGCGGGCGCGCTGCTGCACGCGCTGTACAGGGTCGGCGCGGTGCGCTACCGCGGCTACCGCGTCTACACCAACACGCCGCCGTGCGGCGCGATGCGCGGCCACGGCGCGGTCGATGCGCGCCACGCCTTCGAGGCGCTGCTCGACGCGATGGCCGGCGAGCTGAAGCTCGACCCGTTCGCGCTGCGCCGCGCCAACCTGATCGAGGCGCCCTACCGCACGCTCAACGAGCTGCAGGTCAACTCCTACGGCATCCCGGCCGCGCTCGACTGGGTCGAGCAGGCCTCGGGCTGGCGCGCGCGGCGCGGCGCGCTGCCGCGCGGGCGCGGGCTCGGCATGGCGTGCTCGCACTACGTCTCGGGCTCGGCCAAGCCGGTGCACTGGAGCGGCGAGCCGCATGCGGTGGTCAACCTCAAGCTCGACTTCGACGGCGGCATCACCGCGCTCACCGGCGCCTCCGACATCGGCCAGGGCTCGTCGACCCTGATCACGCAGGTGGTGGCCGAGGTACTCGGCGTGCCGATGGCGCGCGTCCGCATCGTCGCCACCGACAGCGCGCTGACGCCCAAGGACAACGGCTCGTACTCGTCGCGCGTGTCGTTCATGGTCGGCAATGCCGCGCTGCGCGCCGCGCAGGCGCTGCTGAAGGTGCTGGTCGAGGCGGCGGCCAGGCGGCTGGCCGTCGAGCCCGAGCGCATCGAATGGCTCGGCGAAGGCTGCCGCGTTCTCGGCGAGGACCGCGGGCTCGACTTCGCAGCGGTGGTCGCCGCCGCGCTCGCGGACAGCGGCACGCTGACCGTGAAGGGCACCTGGTCGACGCCGCCCGAGACGCAGGGCGGCAAGCACCGCGGCGCGGCGGTCGGCTCGACCGCCGGCTTCTCGTACGCCGCGCAGGTGGTCGAGGTCAGCGTCGACGAGGAGACCGGCGAGGTGAAGGTCGAGAAGGTCTGGGTCGCCCACGACTGCGGCCGCGCGCTCAATCCGCTGGCCGTCGAAGGCCAGGTGCAGGGCGGCGTGTGGATGGGCATGGGCCAGGCGCTGCAGGAGGAGACGCAGTACCACTCCAACGGCCTGCACCTGCGGCCCAACTTCCTCGACTACCGCATCCCGACGATCGCCGAGTCGCCGCCGATCGAGGTCCACCTCGTCGAGAGCATGGACCCGCTGGGCCCCTTCGGCGCGAAGGAGGCGAGCGAGGGCGCGCTGCACGGCTTCCCGCCGGCGCTGACCAACGCCATTGCCGACGCGATCGGCATCCGCCTCGACGAACTGCCGGCCACGCCCGACCGCGTGCTCGACGCGATCCACGAACGCAAGCGCGCCGAGAAGCTGGCGGCGCTGAAGGCGAAAAGAGGCTGAGATGACCACCGGCACCCTCCCCGACTTTCGCCTGCAGCGCCCGGCCACCCTGGCTGAGGCCGCGACCCTGCTCGCCGCACCCGGCGCGCGCCTCGTCGCCGGCGGCACCGACCTGATGCCCAACCTGCGGCGCGGCCTCGAACAGCCGTCCACGCTGGTCGACCTCGGCGGCGTCGCCGAGCTCGAGGCGATCGACGCTGGCGACGACGGCAGCCTCGCGCTCGGCGCGGGCGTCACGCTGGCCCGGTTGGCGGCCCACAGCCGACTGGCCGGCCCGTGGCGCGCGATCGCCCAGGCCGCGGCCGAGGTCGCCGCCCCGCAGCACCGCAACGCCGCCACCCTGGGCGGCAACCTGTGCCTCGACACGCGCTGCGTCTTCTACAACCAGAGCGAGTGGTGGCGTGCCTCGAACGGCTGGTGCCTGAAGCGCAAGGGCGACACGTGCCACGTCGCGCCGCAGGGCGGGCGCTGCCACGCGGCTTTCAGCGGGGACCTCGCGCCGGCGTTGATCGCGCTCGGCGCGCGCGTCGAGCTGGCGTCGGCGCGCGGCGCGCGCACGCTGCCGCTGGCGCAGCTCTACCGCGACGACGGCGCGGCCTGGCTCACGCGCGAGGCGGGCGAGATCGTCGCGCGCGTCGTCGTCCCCGCGCCCGCACCCGGCACGGTCTCGGGCTACCGCAAGGCGCGGGTGCGCGGCTCGATCGACTTCCCGCTCGCCGGCGTCGCGATCGCCTTGCGCATGGACGGCGCGCGCATCGCCTCGATCGGCGTCGCGCTGACCGGCACCAACTCGCATCCACTCGACCTCGACGGCACCGCCGCGCTGGCCGGCCAGCCGGTCGACGACGCCGCGTTGGCGGCACTCGGCAAGCTGATCGCCAAGCAGGTGAGCCCGATGCGCACCACCGCGACGCCGTCGAACTACCGCCGCCAGGTGGCGGTCGTGCTGGCGCAGCGCCTGCTGCGCGAACTTGCCGAGGGAGCCCGGCCATGACGACGACGATGAACGCCGCGCAGACGCTGCTTGCGGGCGGCGACGACAGCCACCCCGCGCTGGTCTGCGGCAGCGAGTCGGTGACCCGCGGCGAACTGCGCCAGGCCGTCGCGCGCGCCGCCGGTGCCTGGCGCTCGCGCGGCCTGGTACGCGGCGACCGCGTCGCGATCAAGCTCGTCGACGGCATCGACTGGGTCGTCGCCTGGCTCGGCGTGATCTGGGCCGGCGGCGTCGCAGTCGGCGTCAACCCGCGCGTGCCGGCCGAAGAATGGGCGGCGATCCTCGGTGCGGCCGATTTCCGCTTCGTGCTCGCCGACGCCGGCGGCGACAGGGCCGTGCCGCTGCACAGCTGGCAGATCGAGCACGACACCTGGCGGAGCGAGGCGGCGGCGGCCGCGCCGATCGAGCCGCTGCCGATGCAGACCGAGGAGCCGGCGTTCTGGGTGCACTCGTCGGGCACCAGCGGCAAGCCGAAGGCGGTCATGCACGCGCAGCGCGCCGTGCTCGAGATCGAGCGCGTCGGTCGCGAGCGGCTCGGCCTGGTCCCTGCCGATCGCATCCTCGCCAGCTCGAAGCTGTTTTTCGCCTACCCGCTGACCAACGCGCTGCTCGCCGGTCTGAAGATCGGCGCGACGGTGATCCTCGACCCGCAGTGGCCGAGCGCCGAGAACGTGCTCGCCAGCACGCTGGTGCAGCGGCCGACGGTGCTGTTCAGCGTGCCCTCGCTGTATCGCAACCTGCTCAAGGATGGGCTGGCGCCCCAGTTGGCGCAGGCCGGCGTGCGGCTGTACGTATCGGCCGGCGAGGCCCTGCCGGCGTCGCTGCGCGAGGAATGGAAACGCCAGACCGGCTGCACCATCGTCAACGGCTACGGCGCCTCCGAGACGTTGGTGCTGGCGCTGGTCGACGTCGACGACTGGCGCGGCCTGCAGGTCTCGCCCGGCCTCTCGGTCCGCGCGCTCGACGAGACGCCCCCTGGCGTGCCGTGCCGGCTGCTGATCCACGGCCCGATGATCGCGCTCGGCTACTGGCAGCGCCCGGACGCACAGGCCGAGCACTTCCGCGACGGCGGCTTCTCGCCCTCGGACCTGTTCGAGCCCGGCGACGCCGGCAGCTGGCGCTTCGCCGGCCGCGAGGACTCGCTGGTCAAGGTGCACGGCCGCTGGGTCGACCTGATCGAGCTGGAGCAGCGCATCGCCCTGGCCTGCCCGGCGCTGGCCGAGACCGCCGCCGTCTCAGTGCCCGACGCCGACGGCGTCGAGGCGGTGGCCCTGTTCTACGTCGCGCTGCCCGGCGCACCGGCGCTCGACACCACGAGCCTGCGCGAGCACGCCGACCGGCTGCCGCCGTTCCAGCGCCCACGCTGGCTGCACGCGGTCGAGACGCTGCCGCGCAGCGCGACCGGCAAGCTGATGCGCCGGCGCCTGCGCGACCTGCACACGACGCTGGCCGAGCAGGCGGTCGAGGTCGTGCAGCATGATCCTCACTGAGCGGCGCGGCGGCACCTTGGTCGCGACGCTGGCGCGGCCTCCGGTCAACGCCATCGACGACCGCCTGCTGGCGCGGCTCGACACCGTCATCGACGAGGCGCTGGCCGACGAAGGCGTCGCCGTGCTGCACCTGCGCAGCGCGCACCGCACGTTCTGCGCCGGCGCCGACCTGGCGCTGATGCGCGACTGCCTGGCCGGCCCGGCGGGCGCCGAGGCGATGGTCGCGCTGGTGCGCGAGATGCAGCGGCTGTTCGCGCGCCTCGAGGCCGCGCCCTTCGTCACGCTCGCCGAGATCGGCGGCGCGGCCTACGGCGGTGGGCTCGAGCTGGCGCTGGCGTGCGACCTGCGCGTCGCCTCGCACGACGCCAAGCTCGCGCTGCCCGAGGTCGGGCTGGGCCTGCTGCCGGCTGCCGGCGGCACGCAGCGGCTGACGGCGCTGGTCGGCCCGAGTGTCGCGCGCCGACTCATCCTCGGCGGCGAGGCGATCGACGGTGCCGAGGGCGAGCGGCTGGGCCTCGTGCAGTGGAGCAGGCCCGCCGCCGAACTCGCCGCCTGGACGGCCGCGCTCGCCGCGCGGCTGGCCACCTACCCGCGCGCCGCGCTGGCCGCCAACAAGCGCTGCGTCGCGCTCGCCGAGGGCGGTTTCGACGCCGGCTATGCCGAGGAGATCGCCGCCACGCGCGCGCTCTATGCCGACCCGCAGACGCTGCAGCGCGTCTCGGCGTTCCTGAACCGCAAGCACTAGGGAGGATCTCGTATGAGCCTGCAAGACAAGGTCGCCGTCGTCACCGGCGCCGCCTCGGGCATCGGCCGCGCCACCGCGGCGGCGCTGGCGACCGAGGGCGCGCGCGTCGTCGTCGCCGACATCGACCGCACCAAGGGCGAGGCCACCGCGGCCGAACTGCGCGCCGCCGGCAGGCGCGCGGAGTACATGCACATCGACATGACCGACCCGGCGTCGATCGACGCCTTCGCCGCCGAGGTGCAGCAGCGCTTCGGCCCGGTCGACGTGCTCGTGAACGGTGCCGGCTGGGGCAAGACGCAACCGTTCTGGGAAGGCACGCCCGAGTTCTGGAACAAGCTGGTCGCGCTCAACTTCGTCGGGCCGATGCAGCTCACCAAGGCGCTGCTGCCGCGCATGATGGAGCGCGGCAGCGGCAAGATCGTCAACGTCGCGAGCGACGCCGGCCGCGTCGGCAGCCTCGGCGAGACGGTGTACTCCGGCGCCAAGGGCGGGCTGATCGCCTTCACCAAGTCGCTGGCGCGCGAGACAGCGCGCTACCACGTCAACGTCAACTGCGTCTGCCCCGGCCCGACCGACACGCCGCTGATGGCCGTCGTGCCCGAGAAGGTGCAGGAGGCGCTGACCAAGGCGATCCCGATGCGCCGCCTGGGCAAGCCCGAGGAAGTCGCCGACGCCATCGTCTTCTTCGCCGGCGAGCGCTCCGACTACGTCACCGGCCAGGTGCTCAGCGTGAGCGGCGGGCTGACGATGGTCTGAACCCGCAACGCACCCCCGAGGACCCTCCCATGAAGCGCATCCCGCTGGCCGACTACCAGGCCACCCACTTCCGCTACGCCGCGCGCGGCAAGGTCGCGACCATCACGCTCAACCGCCCGGAGAAGAAGAACCCGCTGACGTTCGAGTCGTACGCCGAACTGGGCGGGCTGTTCCGCAGTCTCGCGCACGCCAGCGACATCAAGGCCGTCGTCTTCACCGGCGAGGGCGGCAACTTCTGCTCAGGCGGCGACGTGCACGAGATCATCGGCCCGCTGGTCGCGATGGAGATGCCCGAGCTGCTTGCCTTCACGCGCATGACCGGTGAGCTGGTCAAGGCGATGCGCGAATGCCCGCAGCCGATCGTCGCGGCGATCGACGGCGTGTGCACCGGCGCCGGCGCGATGATCGCCTGCGCCTCCGACATCCGGCTCGCCACCGCACGCAGCAAGCTCGCCTTCCTGTTCGTCCGCGTCGGCCTGGCCGGCGCCGACATGGGCGCCTGCACCCTGCTGCCGCGGCTGGTCGGGCTGTCGCGCGCCGCCGACTGGCTGTACAGCGGACGCGTCGTCGGCGGCGAGGAGGCGGAGCGCGCCGGCTTCCACACCCGCCTGGTGGCGCCCGAATCGCTGCTCGACGAGGCCACCGCCTACGCGCAGAACCTTGCCGACGGTCCGACCTTCGGCCACGCCATGACCAAGACGATGCTGTGGCAGGAATGGGCCTCGGGCCTGGGCGAATGCATCGAGGCGGAGGCGCAGGCGCAGGCGATCTGCATGCAGACCAAGGACTTCGAGCGGGCCTACCACGCCTTCGTCGCCAAAGGCAAGCCGGTCTTCGCGGGCGACTGACCCGGTGGCCGACGACACGATCCTCGCGCTGCCGCTGTTCGACGACGGCCACCGCGCCTTCGCCGCCGAGCTGGGTCGCTGGTGCGGCACGGCGCTGCCCGGGCTGCTCGGCGAGGGCGCGGACGAGGACCTCGACGCCACCTACGCACAGGTCCGCGCGCTGGTGCGCGCGCTCGGCGTGGCCGGGCTGCTGCGCTCCTGCGTGCCGCAGGCGTATGGCGGTGCGCGGCCGGCACTCGACGCGCGCAGCCTGTGCATCGCCCGCGAGACGCTGGCGCGCGCGTCCGGCCTGGCCGACTTCGCCTTCGCCATGCAGGGCCTGGGGAGCGCGCCCATCACGCTGGCCGGCAGCGAGGCACAGCGGCGGCGCTGGCTGCCCGGCGTCGCGGCAGGCACGTCGATCGCCGCCTTCGCGCTGTCCGAGCCCGACGCGGGCTCCGACGTCGCCGCGCTCGCCGCCAGCGCTCGCCGCGACGGCGACGGCTGGCGCCTGGACGGCACCAAGACCTGGAGCCCCAACGGCGGGCTGGCCGACTTCTACGTCGTCTTCGCACGCACCGGCGAGGCCGGCGCCAAGGGCATCTCGGCCTTCGTCGTGCCGGCCGGCACGCCCGGGCTCGACGCCTCCGAGCGCATCGAGGTGATCGCCCCGCACCCGCTCGGCACCCTGCGCTTCGACGGCTGCCGCGTCGGCGCCGACGCCCTGCTCGGCGATGTCGGCGCAGGCTTTCGCATCGCGATGGCGACGCTCGACATCTTCCGTGCCAGCGTCGGCGCGGCGGCGACCGGCCTCGCACGCCGCGCCCTCGACGAGGCGCTGGCACGCTCGCAGCAGCGGCGGCTGTTCGGCCGCACACTTGCCGAGTTCCAGCTCACCCAGTCGAGCATCGGCGAGATGGCCGTGTCGATCGACGCCGCCGCCCTGCTCGTCGCCCGCGCGGCCTGGACCAAGGACGTGCTGCAGCAGCGCGTGACGCGCGAGGCCTCGAGCGCCAAGCTGTTCGCCACCGAGGCCGCGCAGCGCGTCATCGACGCCGCGCTGCAGCTGCACGGCGGGCTCGGCGTGGTGCGCCGCACGACGGTCGAGCGCCTGTACCGCGAGATCCGTGCGCTGCGCATCTACGAAGGCGCGAGCGAGGTGCTGCGACTGCTGGTCGGCGACCTGGTGCTGCGCGCCGCGGCGCCGCCGTCGACATGAGCGCCGGGCCGGCGAACAGCGCGCGTCGCTGGCGCGATGCCGACGGCGAGCATATCGACGTGCGCGGCCTGCCCGCGCCGCGGCCGCTGGTCGCCATCCTGACGCTGCTGCGCGAGGTCGACGAGGCGACGGTGGTCGTCGTCCACCACGACCGCGACCCGCAGCTGCTCTACCCCGAACTGGCCGAGATCGGCTGGGTCGCCGAGCACATCGCCGGCGACCCCGGCGAGGTGCGGCTGCGGCTGGCGCGCGCACCATGAAGCTGGCCGCCAGCGCCTTCCTGTCCGGCGCGAAGAGCCGGCTGCTGCCGGCGTCGATCCCGTTCCGCTACTTCGGCACCGCGGTCGCCTTCCACCTGCTGGCCTGGGTCGCGCTGTTCGCCGGCGCCGACCGGCTGCCGCGCTTCGCCGGCGGGCTGGGCTGGCCGCTGGCGGCGCTGCACCTCGTCACGCTGGGCACCCTGGCGATGAGCGCGATGGGCGCCTCGGTGCAGCTGTTGCCGGTCGCCACCCGCCAGCCGCTGCGCTCGACGCGCGCGCCGGCGCTGCTGTGGTGGCTGTTCACGCCCGGCGTCGCGCTGCTGGCGCTCGGCATGGGCCTGGCGCAGCCGGCGCTGCTCGGCGTCGGCGCGGTCGCCGTCGTCGTCGCGCTGCTCGGCTTCGGCGTCCTGCTGGGCGCCAACCTGGCGGGCGCCCGCGGCATGCCCGGCATCGTCGCCCACGGCTGGGGCGCCCTTGCCGGGCTGGCGGTGCTGCTGGCGAGCGCCTTGGCGCTGGCTGGCCTGTGGCTCGGCTGGCCGCTGCCGCTGGCGCGCGGCAGCGCGCTGGCACTGCACGTCGCCTTCGCCGCCTGGGGCTTCATGGGGCTGCTCGCGCTCGGCCTGTCGTACATCCTGGTGCCGATGTTTGCGTTGTCAGCGGCACCCGACGAACGCCGCGTACGCGCCTCTGCAGCGCTGGCCATGACAGCGTTGGCAATGGTGGCCGGCGCGGCGCTCGGCGTCGCTCCGGCGCCGCTGCGCCTGACGGCGCTCGCGCTGGGCGCTCTGGCGGTCGCCCTTCATCTGCAGCTGATGCGCCATGCACTGGCCAGCGGCATGCGGCGCGAGCTCGGCCGTTCGTTCGCGCTGGTCAAGACCGGCTGGGGGCTGCTCGTTACCAGCCTGGTGCTCGCCGCCGCGCTGGTGCTCGATGCGCCGCTACCCGGCCTGCCAACGCTGTTCGGCCTGGTGCTGATCGGTGGCTGGCTGCTCACCTTCCTGCTCGGCTTCCTGCAGCGCATCGTCCCCTTTCTTGCCTCGATGCATGCGGGCGGCCGGCGGCCGCCGACTCCGTCGTCGCTCACCTCGGCGCGTCCGCTGGCCGTGCACCACGCATGCCACCTGGCGGCGCTGGCGCTGCTCGCCGCCGCCGTGCTCGCCGACAGTTCGCTGCTGGCCCGACTGGGCGCCGCCGTCGGCGCGGCCGGGGCGCTCGCCTATGCAGTGTTCTTCGCCGGCGTGCTGCAACGCCTTCGCCAGACGACCCGAGCCGCCGCGCCGACTCCGGCTGCGGCGGCGCCGCAGGCTTGACATCGGTCAAGGGTGCCGAGGCCCGGCCGGGCGTATTCTGGTAATTGGATACCAATATTGGAGACCATGATGAGCCAGGTGGGCCACGCGCTCGACGAGGAACACCGTGCCAACCTCGACCTGCTCGGCCGCGTCGAGCAGGCGTTCGCGCGCGCGCCGCGCGGCGACGCCGCCGAACTGCAGCGCCTGGCCGGCGCGCTCAACCGCCACCTGCAGCACGAGGTCGACCGCCACTTCGACTTCGAGGAGCGCGAGCTGTTTCCGCGCATGGCCGAGGCCGGCGACGGCGACATGGCCGAGCTGATGCGCGAGGAGCACGAGGCCATCCGCGCGGTCGCCGCCGAGCTGCGTCCGCTGACCGAGGCCGCCGCTGCCGGCCGGCTCGACGACGCCGGCTGGGACGCGCTGCGTCGCGGCGCGCTCGAGCTGGTCGAGCGGCAGGTCGCGCACATCCAGAAGGAAACCATGGCGCTGCTGCCGCTGCTCGACGACGTGCTCGACGAGGACACCGACCGCGACCT
>JBLMVT010000373.1:0-4901 GCA_050256835.1 Betaproteobacteria bacterium
CCGGCGGTGGCGCGCGCGCTCACCCTGCTGGAGCGGCTGGCGCAGCGGCGCGAGCCGATGAGCCTGGCGCGCCTGTCCGGCGAGCTGGCGCTGCCCAAGAGCAGCGTGCACGGCCTGTGCCGCACGCTGCTGGCGCTCGGCTACCTGCGGCGCCAGAGCGACGGCGCGTTCCAGATCGGCCCGCGCGTCATGGGGCTGGCCGAGGCCTTCATCGCCGCCACCAACGTCGCGCAGGAATTCGCGGCGCTGTGGGAGAGCGGCGCCGCCCCCGAGGAGACCATCGTGCTGTCGGTGCTCGACGGCGCCGAGGTCGTCTACGTCGCCGCTCGCAACGGCACGCGCCCGCTCGGGCTGGCGTTCAACGTCGGCATGCGCCTGCCGGCGCACCTGGCGTCGAGCGGGCTGGCGCAGCTGGCCTGCCGGGACGAGGCGACCGTGCGGCACCTGTTCCCCGGCCCGACGTTGGCCCGGCTCACCGGGCACGGGCCGGCGACGACCGACGAACTGCTGGCGCAGCTGGCGGCGGCGCGCCGGCGCGGCTACTGCATCGACGACGAGCACATCCGCGAGGGCGTGTACTGCTACGGCGTGCCGGTGTTCGACGCCGCCGGCCAGGCGGTGGCGGGCCTCGGCGTGTGCGTGCACAAGGGCCGGCTGGACGCCGAGCGCGGCACCAGCCATCTGCGCACCGTGCGCGACGCGGCGCAGCGGCTGTCGCAGCGGCTGGGCTGGCACGCCGCGCCGGCCGCGCCGGCGAAGGCGCGCACGCGCGCGCGAAAGGCCCGGCAATGAGCAAGCGCAGGGGCGCCCCGAGCTTGCGAACGCCCCTTCGCGGGGCAGCGAGGCCGCACGGCGGCCGGGCGTGGGGGCTCCGATGAGCGCGGACATCATCCTCGAGACGCGCGGCCTGACCAAGGAGTTCAAGGGCTTCGTCGCGGTCGATGCGGTGGACCTGCGCATCGTGCGCGGCAGCATCCACGCGCTGATCGGCCCCAACGGGGCGGGCAAGACGACCTGCTTCAACCTGCTGACGAAGTTCCTCGTGCCGACCGCCGGGCGCATCCTGTTCGATGGTCACGACATCACGGCCGAGTCGCCGGCGCACGTGGCGCGGCGCGGCGTAATCCGCTCGTTCCAGATCTCGGCCGTGTTCCCGCACCTGACGGTGCTCGAGAACGTCCGCGTGGCGCTGCAGCGCAAGCTCGGCAGCTCGTTCGAGTTCTGGCGCAGCGAGCGCACGCTGAACGCGCTCGACGCGCGGGCGCTCGAGCTGCTGCACGCCGTCGACCTCGACCGCTTCGTCGCGCTGGCCGCCGCCGAGCTGAGCTATGGCCGCAAGCGCGCGCTCGAGATCGCCACCACGCTGGCGATGGAGCCGACGCTGATGCTGCTCGACGAGCCGACGCAGGGCATGGGCCTGGAGGACGTCGACCGCATCCGCACGCTGATCAAGAAGGTCTCGGCCGGCCGCACGATTCTGATGGTCGAGCACAACATGAGCGTCGTGGCGAGCATCGCCGACACCATCACCGTGCTGTCGCGCGGCACCACGCTGGCCGAAGGCCCGTATGCCGAGGTATCGAAGAACCCGGCGGTGATCGAGGCCTACATGGGCAGCTCGAGCGCCGAGCTGCAGGGGGCGCATTGATGGCCCAGCGGCTGCTCGAGGTGCGCGGGCTGCACGCCTGGTACGGCGAGTCGCACGTGCTGCACGGCGTCGACTTCCACGTCGACGAGGGCGAGGTCGTGACCCTGCTCGGCCGCAACGGCGCGGGGCGCACCAGCACGCTGCGCGCCATCCTCGGCCTGACCGGCAGCCGCAAGGGCTCGGTGCGCGTGCGCGGTGCCGAGACCGTCGGCCTGGCCACCCACCGCATCGCCCGCCTGGGCATCGGCTACTGCCCCGAGGAGCGCGGCATCTTCTCCAGCCTGTCGGCCGAGGAGAATCTGCTGCTGCCGCCGGTGCAGACCAAGGGCGGCATGCCGGTCGAGCAGATCTACGCCATGTTCCCGAACCTGCGCGAGCGCGCCGCCAGCCAGGGCACGCGCCTGTCGGGTGGCGAGCAGCAGATGCTGGCCGTCGCGCGCATCCTGCGCACCGGCGCCAGGCTGCTGCTGCTCGACGAGATCTCCGAAGGCCTGGCCCCGGTGATCGTGCACAAGCTGGCCGAGACCGTGACCGAGCTGCGCCGGCGCGGCTACACGATCGTGATGGTCGAGCAGAACTTCCGCTTCGCCGCGCCGCTGGCCGACCGCTTCCTCGTCATGGAGCACGGCCGCGTGGTGCAGGAATTCACCCAGTCCGAGCTGCCCGCGCGCATGGAGCGGCTGCACGAGTACCTGGGCGTCTGAGCGTGAACCGCCCGGCCGCCTTCCTTCCCGTCCAACCTGGAGAGAGACGATGAAACTGAAGACTCTGACCGCCGCCTGCACGCTCGCCACGGCCGCGCTGTTCGCCGCCGCGCCCGCCCAGGCGCAGATTTCGGGGGACGTGATCAAGATCGGCTTCATCACCGACATGTCGGGCCTGTACGCCGACATCGACGGCCCGGCGGGCGTCGACGCGATCAAGATGGCGATCGCCGACATGGGAGGCGCCGTCGCCGGCAAGAAGATCGAGCTGCTCGTTGCCGACCACCAGAACAAGGCCGACATCGCCGCCGCCAAGGCGCGCGAGTGGTTCGACACGCAGGGCATGGACATGCTGATCGGCGGCACCAACTCGGGCACCAACCTGGCGATGGCCAAGATCGCCGCCGAGAAGAAGAAGCCCTTCATCTCGATCGGCGCGGCCAGCTCGGCGCTGACCAACGAGCAGTGCACGCCCTACACCATCCACTACGCCTACGACACCGAGGCGCTGGCCAAGGGAACCGGCGGCGCGGTCGTCAAGGCCGGCGGCAAGACCTGGTACTTCCTCACCGCCGACTACGCCTTCGGCACCGCGCTGCAGAACGACACCACCAAGGTGGTCGAGGCCAGCGGCGGCAAGGTGCTGGGCTCGGTGCGCGTGCCGCTCAACGCCAGCGACTTCTCCTCGTTCCTGCTGCAGGCACAGGCGAGCAAGGCGCAGATCCTCGGGCTGGCCAATGCCGGCGGCGACACCGTCAACTCGATCAAGGCGGCCAACGAGTTCGGCATCACCAAGACGATGAAGCTGGCCGGACTGCTGATGTTCATCAACGACGTGCACTCGCTCGGGCTGAAGACGACCCAGGGCATGTACCTGACCGACAGCTGGTACTGGAACATGAGCCCCGAGGCGCGCGCCTGGAGCCGCCGCTTCTTCGACAAGGAAAAGCGCATGCCGTCGTCGCTGCAGGCGGCCGACTACTCGGCGACGATGCAGTACCTGACCGCGGTCAAGGCGACGGGGAGCGACGACACCGACAAGGTGCTCGGCCAGCTGCGCAAGGTGAAGATCAACGACATGTACACCAAGGGCGGCTGGGTGCGGGCCGACGGCACGATGGTGCACGACATGTTCCTGATGCAGGTGAAGACCCCCGACCAGTCCAAGGAGCCCTGGGACTACTACAACGTGGTCGAGAAGATCAGGGGCGAGGACGCCTTCACGACCAAGGCCGACACCAAGTGCGCGCTCTGGAAGTGACGCCGCGACGCTGAGCGCGCATGGAGATCTTCGGCATCCCGATGGTGGCGCTGCTGGGCCAGCTGCTGCTCGGCCTCGTCAACGGCTCGTTCTACGCCATGCTGAGTCTCGGCCTGGCGGTCATCTTCGGGCTGCTGGGGATCGTCAACTTCGCGCACGGCGCGCTGTACATGATCGGCGCCTACGTCGCCTGGTTCGCGCTCGAGCGCTGGGGCGTCAACTACTGGTTCGCGCTCGTGCTGGCGCCGCTGGTGGTCGGCGCCCTGGGTGCGCTGATCGAGCGAACGCTGCTCAAGCACCTGTACCGCATCGACCCGATCTACGGGCTGCTGCTGACCTTCGGGCTGGCGCTGATCGCCGAGGGCGTGTTCCGCTACGAGTTCGGCGTGTCGGGTCAGTCGTACGCCGTGCCCGAGCTGCTGCAGGGCGCCACCAACCTGGGCTTCATGGTGCTGCCCAACTACCGCGCGTGGGTGGTGTTCGCCTCGCTGCTGGTGTGCCTGGGCACTTGGTTCCTGATCGAGAAGACCTCGCTGGGCGCCAAGCTGCGCGCCGGCACCGAGAACCCGGCGCTGGTGCAGGCGTTCGGCATCAACGTGCCGCGTATGGTGATGTTCACCTACGCCGGCGGTGCCGCGCTCGCCGCGCTGGCCGGCGTGCTGGCCGCGCCGGTGATCCAGGTGACGCCGCTGATGGGCTCGCACCTCATCATCGTCGTGTTTGCGGTGGTGGTGATCGGCGGCATGGGGTCGATCCTCGGCTCGATCCTCACCGGGCTGGTGCTCGGGCTGATCGAGGGCCTGACCAAGGTGTTCTATCCCGAGGCGTCGAACGTCGTCGTCTTCGTGATCATGGCGATCGTGCTCGCCATCCGACCGGCCGGGCTGTTCGGCAAGGAGGCCTGATGCATTCCCGACTCTGCGTGACCGCGGTGGCCGGGCGATGACGCCGGTGTCGCCGCGCGCCGTGCGCCTCGCCTGGCTGGCGGCCCTCGTGCTGCTGGCGATCGCGCCGTTCGTCGGCGTGTACCCGATCCTGGTGATGAAGGCGCTGTGCTTCGCCATCTTCGCCTGCGCCTTCAACCTGCTGCTCGGCTTCACCGGGCTGCTGTCGTTCGGCCACGCCGCCTTCATGGGCTCGGCCGCCTACGTCACCGGCTGGCTGGTGCGCAGCGCCGCCTGGCCGCCGGCGGCGGGCATCGCCGCGGGCATCGCGGTGGCGGCGGCGCTCGGCCTGCTGGTCGGGCTGCTGGCGATCCGCCGCCAGGGCATCTACTTCGCCATGGTCA
>JBLMVT010000374.1:0-2584 GCA_050256835.1 Betaproteobacteria bacterium
GCTTTCCATCGCGGGGCGACACAACGCGAAGAACGCGCTCGCCGCGGCGGCCTGCGCACTCGCCGCCGGCGCGCCCTTGGACGCCGTGGTGCGCGGGCTGGAGGCGTTCGCGCCGGTCAAGGGGCGCTCGCGGTCGAGCACGATCCGTCGCGCCGACGGCAGCCGCGCGACGCTGGTCGACGACAGCTACAACGCCAACCCGGACTCGGTGCGTGCCGCGATCGACGTGCTCGCGGAGCTTGCCGCGCCCCGCTGGCTGGTGCTCGGCTACATGGGCGAGGTCGGCCGCCAGGGGCCGGCGTTCCACCGCGAGGTCGGCGCCTATGCGAAGTCGCACGGCATCGCCGCGCTGTGGTGCGCCGGGCCGCAGAGCGCCGAGGCCGCGGCCGCGTTCGGCTCGGCGGCGCGCCACTTCGCGGGCGTCGAGGCGCTGCTCGCCGCGCTGCCGAACGAAGCGCCGGCGTTCGCCAGCGTGCTCGTCAAGGGCTCGCGCTTCATGCGCATGGAGCGGGTCGTTGCCGCGCTCGCCGCCGAAGGGAACGCCTGATGCTGCCCGGGCTGGCGCAATGGCTGCAATCGATGTACCCCGAGCTCGGCTACCTGCGCGTGTTCCAGTACCTGACCTTCCGCGCGGTGATGGCGGCCATGACGGCGCTGCTGATCGGGCTGGCGTTCGGCCCCTGGGTCATCAACCGGCTCGCCGAGCTGAAGATCGGCCAGCCGATCCGCGAGTACGGCGTCGCCGCGCACATCGCCAAGAGCGGCACGCCGACGATGGGCGGCGTGCTGATCCTGATCGCGATCGCGGTCAGCACGCTGCTGTGGTTCGAATGGAGCAATCGCTTCGTCTGGATCGTTCTGCTGGTCACCTTCGGCTTCGGTGCGATCGGCTGGATGGACGACTGGCGCAAGGTGGTGCAGAAGAATCCGGAAGGCATGCGCTCGCGCGAGAAGTACTTCTGGCAGTCGGTGATCGGCCTGGTCGCGGCGCTCTACCTCGCGTTCAGCGTCAGCGAGACGTCCAACCTGCGCGTGCTGGAGCTGTTCGTCCGCTGGGTGCAGAGCGGCTTCTCCAACGAGCTGCCGCCAAAGGCCGACCTGATGGTGCCGTTCGTCAAGAGCATCAGCTACCCGCTCGGCGTGTTCGGCTTCATCATCCTCACCTACCTCGTCATCGTCGGCTCGAGCAACGCCGTCAACCTGACCGACGGGCTCGACGGGCTGGCGATCATGCCGGTGGTGATGGTCGGCTCCTCGCTCGGCGTGTTCGCCTACATCACCGGCAACGCGGTCTATTCGCGCTACCTGCTGTTCCCCTACATCCCGGGCGCCGGCGAACTGCTGATCTTCTGCGCGGCGATGGCCGGCGCGGGGCTGGCGTTCCTGTGGTTCAACACCCACCCGGCGCAGGTCTTCATGGGCGACGTCGGCGCGCTGGCGCTCGGCGGCGCGCTCGGCACGATCGCCGTCATCACGCGGCAGGAGATCGTGCTGGCCATCATGGGTGGCATCTTCGTCGTCGAGGCGCTGTCGGTGATGGCGCAGGTGAGCTGGTTCAAGTTCACCAAGAAGCGCTTCGGCGCGGGCCGGCGCATCCTCAAGATGGCGCCGCTGCACCACCACTTCGAGAAGAGCGGCTGGACCGAGACTCAGGTCGTGGTGCGCTTCTGGATCATCACCATGCTGCTGTGCCTGATCGGGCTGGCCAGCCTGAAGCTCAGATGAAGCACCTGGCCGGCCTTCCCGTGCTCGTGCTCGGCCTGGGCGAATCGGGCCTCGCGATGGCGCGCTGGTGCGCGCGCTGCGGGGCGAGCGTGCGCGTGTGGGATTCGCGCGAGCAACCGCCGCAGCGCGACGCGCTCGGCACCGCGGGCAGCTTCTTCAGCGGCGCGCTGGTGGCCGAGACGCTCGGCGACGCGCGGCTGGTGCTGAAGAGCCCCGGGCTGGCGCCGGGCGACGCGCGCATCGCGCCGCTGCTGGCCGCCGCGTCGAAGAGCGGCATTCCCGTGCAGGGCGAGCTCGACCTGTTCGTGCAGGCGCTCGCCGAGCTGAAGGCAGAGCGCGGCTACGCGCCGGCGCTGCTCGCCGTCACCGGCACCAACGGCAAGACGACGACCACCGCGATGACCGCGCTGCTGGTCGAGCGTGCCGGCCGCCGCGTGGCGATGGCGGGCAACATCGGGCCGTCGATGCTGACGACGCTGGGCGCGGCGCTGGACGCCCCGGAGAGTGAGGGCCTGCCCGAGGTCTGGGTGCTCGAACTCTCGAGCTTCCAGCTCGAGGGCGTGCGCGACTTCGAGCCGAGCGCGGCGGCGCTGCTCAACCTCACCCAGGACCACCTCGACTGGCACGGCTCGATGGCCGCCTACGCCGCGGCCAAGGCTCGCGTGTTCGGCCGCACGGCGGTGATGATCGTCAACCGCGACGACGCGCAAGTGATGGCGCTGGTCGAGACCCTGCTCGCGCCGCCCACGGGCAAGCCGCCGAAGAAGAAGCCGGCGCCCCGGCGCGTCGTGCGCTTCGGCCTCGACGCGCCGCGCCGTCCGGGCTACTTCGGCCTGGTCACCGACCACGGCATCGCCTG
>JBLMVT010000375.1:0-2500 GCA_050256835.1 Betaproteobacteria bacterium
CGGCCGGGCAATGACGCAGAGGCCGACATCGACGACGCGCGCGCTGCCACGCTCGTGGAAGCCCGCCAGCACGCGCTTGCCCTGGCGGCGCAGCACGAAGTCGACCCGGCGCCGCTCGCCGGGAGCGCCGAGCAAGGGCAGTTCGAAAGCGTGCGCCTGAACGCCGCGCTGCTTCAGCGCCCGCTCGATCAGGCTCGCCTTCCAGGCGCTGTAGACGTCATGCCGCCAATGCTGCAACGCGCAGCCGCCGCAGATACCGAAATGCGCACAGGGCGGCTTCTCGCGGTGGCGCGACGGCGACAGCACCTCGAGCAGCTCGGTGGCGATGCCCTCGCCGCGCTTGTCGGCCGGCTCCGCCTCGACCACCTCGCCCGGCAGGGTGAAGGGCACGAAGTAGCGCTCGCCGTCCTGCTCGGCGATGCCGTCCCCCCGCGCGCCCATCTCGAGGATGTCGAGCGTCAGCGGCACCGGAGCTACCCCAGCCAGCTCTTCGCCGGCCGCAACTCGCCGACCAGCAGGCCGACCACGTTCTTGACCGGCGGATGCAGCAGTTCCTCGCGCCGCTCGGCCGGCAGCACGCCGAGATGGCCGAGCAGCGTCGCCATCGCGACCTCGGAGGCGCGGCCCGCGCCGTCCCACATCTTGAGCGCGATGCCGAGACCCAGCGTCGGCAGCATGCCGCAGAACACGGCCTCGGCGCCGGTCTTGACCTGCACCACGCCGGGCAGCGCGCCATTGACGCGGGTGCAGAAGCGGCCGGTGCCCGCCACCATGAACGGCTCGGCGTTCATCGCCTTGCGGATGCGGGTCGCCGCCTCGGCATGCTTGTTCGAGAGTCGCGACGGCTCGGCCATGCTGGCCATGGCGCGCGCCAGCAGCTTGAGCGGCGTCGCCAGCGTGGGAATGCCGCAGCCGTCGGTGCCGTAGGCGAAATCATCGGCATTGCTGCCGCAAAGGTCGGTCATGACGCTGCGCAGGCGGCGCTGCACCGGATGATCGTACTTGATGTAGCCCTTGGTCGACTCGCCGTAGGTGACCGCCGTGCTGAGGAAGCCTGAGTGCTTGCCCGAGCAGTTGTTGAAGGCGGGTGTCGGCTGCGCGTTCTCGCGAATGAGCATCTCGAGCGTCGCCGGCAGGCGCGGCGGATGGGTGCCACATTCGAGGTCGGCCTCGCTCAGCCCGACCTTGTTCAGCCAGGCGCGCACGGTTTGGACATGGCGCTTCTCGCCGTTGTGCGACGCGCAGGCCAGCGCGATGTGCTCGTCGCCCAACCCGAACTTCTCGACCGCGCCGCTCTCGACGAAGGCCATCGCCTGGATGGGCTTGTTGGCCGAGCGCGGCAGGATGCGTGCATCGATGTCGCCCCACGATTCGACGACGGTGCCATCGGGCTTGACGATCGCCGCGGCGCCTTCGTGCCGGCTTTCGACCATTGGACCGCGGGTGACTTCGATGACGACGGGACTCTTGCTCATACTTCCTGTTCCAGCTTGATGACCGTGACATTGTCCTGCCGCGGCGCACCCGCCGCCAGCACCGCGTCGATCAGGTTCCGTACCGGACGGTTCGCTTCGCGCACGATGGCTGCTTCATCGAGCGTCAGGACGCCATCACTGCAGGCCAGCAGGCGATCGCCCCGCGCGAGCGCACGCCGGCCCTCGTCGATCAGCGTCAGCGGATGGCCCATCACCGCTTCGCGCAGGGTGTGGCGGCCGGGATGCTGGGCGGCTTCCTCGGCGGTGATGATGCCGCGCGCAACCAGCGCCTCGATCTGCGGCACCATGGAATGGTCGGCATTCAGCCGCTCCAGCCGGCCGTGCGACAGCAGGAACAGCGGCGAATCCCCGACGCTGATCCAACGCACCTCGGCGGCACTCACGACGATGCCGACCAAGGTCGAGCCCATGCTCTCGAGCTTGGGATCCCGCGCGACAGCCGTGCCGATCGCCTGGTTGGCGGCGTCGAGCGCCTCGGCGAGGCTGCGACCCTTCTCGATCGCCATGACGAAGCCGCCGACCGCAAGACGCGAGGCGGTGGCGCCGCCGACATGGCCGCCCATGCCGTCGGCCAGCACGGCGAGCACGGAGTCGTCGGCCAGCGTGCGCAGCGCCCAGCTGTCTTCCTGGTACGGCCGGGCGCCCTGATCCTGCGCGCCTTCGCCCCGCCAACGTACCGCCATCGCCGATGCCAGGTCGCTAATGCCAGGTGGCGGGGAGCCTGTGCAGGCCGCGCTGCGTGAAGGTGCGGCGCCAGTCGGGCGCATCCTTCTCCGGCAGCTCCAGGTTCGGCAGGCGCTCGATCAGCGCCGTGAACACCAGCTCGCCCTCCAGCCGCGCGAGCTGGGCGCCGAGGCAATGATGGATGCCGCCGCCGAACGACATCGGCCGGATGTTCTGGCGGCCGACATCGAGCAGGTCGGGATCGGCGTACTGCGCCGGGTCGCGGTTGGCCGCGCCCAGCAGCATCAGCACGCTCTCGCCCGCCGGCAAGGTGACGCCGC
>JBLMVT010000376.1:0-3229 GCA_050256835.1 Betaproteobacteria bacterium
ACCATCGTCCTCGGCGCGCAGGCCAACGTGCAGGACAACTCGGTGCTCGTCGCGGGCGAGGGCGATCTCTCGATCGGCGAAGGCTCGACGATCGGCCACAACGTCGAGCTGGCGTCGTGCACGATCGGCGCGCGCTCCCTGGTCGGCATCGGTAGCCGCATCGCGCCGGGCAGCGTGATCGCCGACGACGCCTTCGTCGCGGCCGGCGCCCGCACCACCCCCGGCCAGGTGCTGGAAGGCGGCTTCGTCTGGGCCGGCGCCCCGGCGCGCAAGCTCGGCTCCCTCGACGAGCGCAAGCGCGAGATCGTGCGGATCACTGCCGAGGTCTACGCCGGCTACGGCCGCGCCATGCGCCACGCCGTGCCCGCCTGAGGCAACTCTTGCGCGGCGTGGGCGGCGGCCCCATGTGCGAACGATGAGCGAACTGCACAAGTTCCTGTTCGAGGGCCTGCCGGTGCGCGGCATGCTGGTGCGCCTGACCGACGGCTGGCGCGAGGCGCTGCGGCGTCGCCAGACCACGCAGGCGACGCCGGCGCCGGTGCGCGCGCTGATGGGCGAGATGGCCGCCGCGGCGGTGCTGATGCAGGCCAACATCAAGTTCAATGGCGCGCTGATCCTGCAGCTGCACGGCGACGGGCCGGTGCGGCTGGCGGTGGCCGAGGCGCAGCCCGATCTCGGCTTTCGCGTCACCGCCAAGGTGGCGGGCGAGGTCGCCGACGACGCGCGGCTCGAGGCGCTGCTCAACGTGCACGGCCAGGGCCGCTGCGCGATCACGCTCGACCCGCAGGACCGGCTTCCCGGGCAGCAGCCGTACCAGGGCGTGGTGCCGCTGTTCGGCGACCGGCGCGAGCCGCTGCAGAAGCTCTCCGACGTGCTCGAGCACTACATGCTGCAGTCCGAGCAGCTCGACACGCGGCTGGTGCTGGCGGCCGACGACGAGGTCGCCGCCGGCCTGCTCATCCAGCGGCTGCCGGTCGAGGGCGCGGGCAATCTGGCCAGTCGGCGCAACGAGGACGACATCGGCCTGTCCGAGGGCTTCAACCGCATCGCACACCTGACCGCCACGCTGACCGCCGGCGAGCTGCTGACGCTCGATGCCGCGACGATCCTGCGCCGGCTGTACTGGGAGGAGCGCGTGCGGCGGCTGGAGGCCGCCGAAGGCGCCGCCGTGGCCGAACCGCACTTTTCCTGCACCTGCTCGCGCGAGCGCGTGGCGCGCATGCTCGCCGGGCTCGGCCGCGAGGAGGTCGATGGCATCGTCGTCGAGCAGGGCCGCGTCGAGGTGGCCTGCGAGTTCTGCGGTGCACGCTACGAGTTCGACCCGGTCGACGTCGGCGAGATGTTCACCGCGCCGCGCGACCAGCCGCCGGCGTCGCAGCGAGTGCAGTAGCGCTTCGTGCTTCAGCTCGCGAGCAGGGCGTGGCGCAGCGCGGCGAAGGCGGCGTCGTGGCGCGGCGCGCCGAGCCCGGCGACGATCGAGAAGCCGATGCCGCCGCGTGCGAGCGCCGCGCGCAGCAAGGCGTCGACCGGCTCGCGCACGTGCGGGCCGTCGCGCTGCAGGCCGTCGGAGCGCCAGGGCAGGTCGAGCGCGGTGAGCAGCGTCAGGTGCACGCGCTCGCGGTGCCACGCCAGCGCGTGCTCGTACAGCGAGCGGTCGCCGAACACCTGCTCGCTGTAGACCGCCGTCTGCAGCGCGGTCGTGTCGGCGAGCACGATCGCGTGGCCGAGCGCCGCCGCCTCGATGCGGCGGCTGTGCAGGGCGGCGATCGCCGCCTGCTCGTCGCTGCGCGGCGTGCGCTGCTCGCGATCGCAGAACTCGCGCAGCGTCTCCGCCACGGCGACGGCGTCGTGTCCGGCGGTGCGCAGCGTCTCGGCCAGCGACTCGACGAGCGTCGTCTTGCCGGTGCTCTCGGCGCCGAGCACGGCAACGACGCCGCGCATGTCGATGCTCATGCCGACGCCTTCCCGGCCAGCCGCGCCCACTCGCGCCAGCCGGCGACCGAGAGCAGCGCGAACAGCGCGTACAGCCCGGCGGTCAGCCACAGCCCCTTGTAGCCGAACAGCGCGACGCCGACGACGTTGACGGCGAGCCAGGTCGGCCAGTTCTCGATGTACTTGCGGCCGAGCAGCCACTGTCCGATCAGGCTGCCAGCGCTCGGGAAGGCGTCCCACCAGGGCACGTCGGTGTCGGTGACGCGCGACAGGAACCAGCCCGTGGCGGGCCAGAGCAGCAGCATCGACAGCAATGCGAGGCGCCGGCCGCGCGCGCCGAGGTGGCGCACGGTGAGGGCGTGCCCGTCTTCCTGGCGGCCGCGCAGCCACTGCCACCAGCCCCAGAACGCGACGACGATGAACACGAGCTGCAGGCTGGCGTCGCCGTACAGCCGCGAACGCCAGAACACGAGCAGGTAGAGCGCCGAGCTGGCGATCGCCAGCGGCCAGCCGATCGGGTTGACGCGCATGTTGAAGCCGACCATCGCCACGCCGAGCAGCGCGCCGAGCAGTTCGGCCGTGCTCGCGCTCAGCGGGCCGACGACGAAGGCCGGCGCGTCGAGCAAGGCGACGACGCTGTCGAGGATCAACGCTTCGGCGCCACCTGCACCAGGATCTCGTCGGACTTGACCATGCCCAGCTCGGCGCGCGCCTTCTCCTCGACCATCTCGAGGCCTTCCTTGAGGTCGCGCACCTCGGCGTCGAGCTGGCGGTTGCGCTTCGTCGCGGCGGCGTTGGCCGCCTGCTGCTCGGCGAGCCGCTGCTGCAGCTCCACCACGCGCGGCACACCGCTCCTGCCGAGCCACAGCTCGGCCTGCACGGCGACGAGCAGGGCGGCGAGGGCGAGCGTCAGCAGGCGCATGCGCGGCGGCTCAGCGCAGGTTGTAGAACGCGGCGCGGCCGGGGTAGCTGGCGACGTCGCCCAGGTCCTCCTCGATGCGCAGCAGCTGGTTGTACTTGGCGATGCGGTCGCTGCGGCTCATCGAGCCGGTCTTGATCTGGCCGGCATTGCTGCCGACCGCGATGTCGGCGATCGTCGAGTCCTCGGTCTCGCCCGAGCGGTGGCTGATCACCGCCGTGTAGCCCGCGCGCTTGGCCATCTCGATGGCGGCGAAGGTCTCGGTCAGCGTGCCGATCTGGTTGATCTTGACGAGGATCGAGTTGGCGATGCGCCTGTCTATCCCTTCCTTCAGGATCTTCGTGTTGGTGACGAACAGGTCGTCGCCGACCAGCTGCA
>JBLMVT010000377.1:0-4027 GCA_050256835.1 Betaproteobacteria bacterium
TCGACATCCTGCGCTCGCCGCACGTCAACAAGTCGTCGCGCGACCAGTTCGAGATCCGCACCCACCAGCGCCTGATGGACATCGTCGACCCGACCGACAAGACCGTCGACGCGCTGATGAAGCTCGACCTGCCCGCAGGCGTGGACGTCGAGATCAAGCTACAATGACAGTGATCGGGCGGCACGCGCTGCCCGGTTTCTTTTTCAGCCCCGCCAATCGATGCGGGGCATCGGAGAACAAGCCATGAGTCTGAGCCATCGTCTCGGATTGCTGGGGCGCAAGGTGGGCATGATGCGCATCTTCACGGACGACGGCGACGCCGTTCCGGTGACGGTGCTCGACGTATCGAACAACCGCGTCACCCAAGTCAAGACCGCCGAAACCGACGGCTATAGCGCGATCCAGGTCGCGTTCGGCGCGCGCAAGGCCTCGCGCCTCAACAAGCCCGAAGCCGGCCACCTCGCCAAGGCGGGTGTCGAGGCGGGCGAGTTGCTGAAGGAGTTCCGCGTCGCCGCCGATGTCGCCGGCCAGTACCAGCCGGGCGCGACGCTGCCGGTGACGCTCTTCGCGGCCGGTCAGCGCGTCGACGTGCAGGGCACGTCGATCGGCAAGGGTTTCGCCGGCACGATCAAGCGCCACAACTTCAGCTCGCAGCGCGCCTCGCACGGCAATAGCCGTTCGCACAACGTGCCGGGATCGATCTCGATGGCGCAGGATCCGGGCCGCGTGTTCCCCGGCAAGAAGATGTCGGGTCACCTCGGCGACGAGACGACGACCACGCTCAATCTCGACGTCGTGCGCGTCGACGAGGCGCGCCAGTTGCTGCTGGTCAGGGGCGCGGTGCCGGGGGCGAAGAACGGCCATGTGGTCGTCAAGCCCGCGGTCAAGGTCAAGGCCACGAAGGGAGCTTAAGAATGCAACTCGAGCTCCTCAACGAGCAGGGCCAGGCCACGGCCAAGGTCGATGCGCCCGACACCGTATTCGCGCGCGACTACAACGAAGCCCTCGTCCATCAGGTCGTCGTCGCCTTCCAGGCCAACGCGCGCCAGGGCACGCGGGCGCAGAAGGACCGCGGCGCGGTCAAGCACTCGACCAAGAAGCCGTTCCGCCAGAAGGGCACGGGCCGCGCGCGCGCGGGCATGACCTCCTCGCCGCTGTGGCGCGGGGGCGGCCGTATCTTCCCGAACAGCCCGGACGAGAACTTCACGCACAAGGTCAACAAGAAGATGTACCGCGCCGGCATGGCGGCGATCTTCTCGCAGCTCGCCCGCGAGGGGCGGCTGGCGGTGGTCGACTCGATCTCGGTCGAGGCGCCCAAGACCAAGCTGCTGGCGCAGAAGTTCAAGCAGATGGGGCTCGATTCGGTGCTGGTGATTTCCGACCAGGTCGACGACAACCTGCTGCTGGCCTCGCGCAACCTGGCCAACGCGCTGGTGATCGAGCCGCGTTACGCCGATCCGCTGTCGCTCGTCTTCTACAAGAAGGTGCTGGTGACCCGTGGCGCGATCGAGAAGCTGAAGGAGATGCTGGCATGAGCGGCGCCCAACCGAAATTCGACGAGGGCCGGCTGGCGCAGGTGCTGGTCGGTCCGATCGTTTCCGAGAAGGCCACCCGCGTCGGCGAGAAGCACAACCAGGTGCTGTTCAAGGTGCTGCGCGACGCCACCAAGCCCGAGATCAAGGCCGCTGTCGAGGCGATGTTCAAGGTCGAGGTCGACACCGTGCAGGTCGTCAACCACAAGGGCCGCGCCAAGCGCTTCGGGCGATCGCAGGGCCGCCGCGACCACGTGCGCAAGGCCTACGTGTCGCTGAAGGCCGGCCAGGAACTGAACTTCTCCGGGGAGTCCGCTTAAATGGCAGTCGTCAAGGTCAAGCCGACCTCGCCTGGGCGCCGGGCGATGGTCAAGGTCGTGCACGCGCACCTGCACAAGGGCGAGCCGCACGCGCCGCTGCTCGAGCCGCAGATGCAGAAGGCCGGGCGCAACAACAACGGCCACATCACGATGCGCCACAAGGGTGGCGGCCACAAGCATCACTACCGGGTCGTCGACTTCAAGCGCAACAAGGACGGCATCCCGGCGAAGGTCGAGCGCATCGAATACGACCCGAACCGCACCGCGCACATCGCGCTGGTGTGCTATGCCGACGGCGAGCGTCGCTACATCCTGGCCCCGCGCGGGCTCGACGTGGGCGCGACCATCCTGTCCGGCGCCGAGGCGCCGATCAAGGCCGGCAACACGCTGCCGATCCGCAACATCCCGGTCGGCTCGACGATCCACGCCATCGAGCTGCTGGCGGGCAAGGGCGCGCAGATCGCGCGGTCGGCGGGCGCCTCGGTGACGCTGCTGGCGCGCGAGGGCCTGTACGCGCAGCTGCGGCTGCGCTCGGGCGAGGTGCGGCGCGTGCACATCGACTGCCGGGCGACGATCGGCGAGGTCAGCAACGAGGAACACAGCCTGCGCCATTACGGCAAGGCCGGCGCCAAGCGCTGGCTCGGCATCCGCCCGACGGTGCGCGGCGTGGCGATGAACCCGATCGACCACCCGCACGGCGGCGGCGAGGGCCGCACCGGCGAAGGCCAGGTGCCGGTGTCCCCCTGGAACACGATGACCAAGGGCTACCGCACCCGCAGCAACAAGCGCACGCAGACTTTCATCGTCTCGCGTCGCAAGAAATAAGGCAGAGGACTCATGACCCGTTCTCTCAAGAAGGGCCCGTTCGTCGATCAGCACCTGCTGGTGAAGGTCGAGAAGGCTTCGGCCACCAGGGACAAGAAGCCGATCAAGACCTGGTCGCGCCGCTCGACGATCCTGCCCGAGTTCATCGGGCTGACGATCGCCGTGCACAACGGCAAGCAGCACGTGCCGGTGTACGTGAGCGACCAGATGGTCGGTCACAAGCTTGGCGAATTCGCCATGACCCGCACTTTCAAGGGTCACCCGGCGGACAAGAAGGCCGCGAAGAAGTAAGGAAGCGACGAGCATGGAAACGCAAGCCATCGTCCGCGGCGTGCGCCTGTCGGCCGACAAGGGCCGGCTGGTCGCCGACCTGATCCGCGGCAAGAAGGTCGACCAGGCGCTGAACATCCTGACGTTCACGCCCAAGCGCGCCGCCGGCATCATCAGGAAGTGCCTCGAGTCGGCGATCGCCAACGCCGAGCACAACGACGGCGCCGACATCGACGAGCTGAAGGTCAAGACGATCCACGTCGAGCAGGGCGCCACGCTGAAGCGCTTCTCGGCGCGCGCCAAGGGCCGCGGCAACCGAATCAGCAAGCCGACCTGCCACATCTTCGTGACCGTCGGGGACTGAAGGACATCATGGGACAGAAGATTCATCCGGTCGGCTTCCGCCTGCCCGTCACTCGCAACTGGGCGTCGCGCTGGTACGCGTCGAACCAGAACTTCGCGACCATGCTGGCCGAGGACCTGAAGGTCCGCGATTTCCTGCGTACGCGCCTGAAGAACGCCGCCGTCTCGCGCATCCTGATCGAGCGGCCGGCGAAGAACGCGCGAATCACGATCTTCTCGGCGCGCCCGGGCGTCGTCATCGGCAAGAAGGGCGAGGACATCGAGAACCTGAAGGCCGAGCTGGCGCGCCGGCTGAAGGTGCCGGTGGCGGTCAACATCGAGGAGATCCGCAAGCCCGAGGTCGACGCGCAGCTCATCGCCGACTCGATCACCCAGCAGCTCGAGAAGCGCATCATGTTCCGCCGCGCGATGAAGCGCGCGATGCAGAACGCGATGCGGCTGGGCGCGCAGGGCATCAAGCTGATGTCCTCGGGGCGCCTGAACGGCATCGAGATCGCGCGTTGCGAGTGGTACCGCGAAGGCCGCGTGCCGCTGCACACGCTGCGCGCCGACATCGACTACGGCTTCTCGGAGGCCAAGACGACCTACGGCGTGATCGGCGTCAAGTGCTGGGTCTACCGCGGCGACCGGCTGGCCAGCGGCGAGTCGCCCGGCATCGTCACGCCGCCGGGCGCCGAGGACGACCGCCGCTCGCGCCGCGGGCCGCGCGGGCCCGGG
>JBLMVT010000378.1:0-7697 GCA_050256835.1 Betaproteobacteria bacterium
GCGACGCAGCTCGCCGCCGCCTTCAAGTCCGCGCCGGCCGCGACGCCCGACCGTGCCGACCGCAGCGCCTACTGATCGCAAGGAGCGAAGCATGCCCCCCGACATCCTGGCCGAAGCCGAAGCCCGCTGCCCCGCCGGCATGGCGCTGCCCGAATGGAGCGCGCGCGTGCGGCTGGCGGCCTGCTACCGCGTATTCGACCACCTCGGCTGGACCGAGACGATCTTCAACCACATCACGGTACGCGTGCCGGGCCCCTCGGAGCGGCCGGCGTTCCTGATCAACCCGTTCGGCCTCAACTACGACGAGGTGACGGCGAGCAACCTCGTCAAGATCGGCCTCGACGGCGCGCCGCTCGAGCCGACCGAGCACCCGGTCAACCAGGCCGGCTTCGTGATCCACGCGGCGATCCATGCCAGCCGGGCGGACGCGCACTGCGTGATGCACACCCACACGACGGCCGGCATGGCGGTCGCCTGCAAGCGCGGCGGCCTGGCGCACGACGACTTCTACGGCGCGGCGCTGGCCGGCGACGTCGCCTACCACGACTTCGAGGGCATCACGGTGCACGCCGACGAGGGGCCGCGGCTGGTCGCCAGCCTGGGCGGCAAGCACGTGCTGATCCTGCGCAACCACGGCCTGCTCGTCGTCGGCAGCGATGTCTTCAACGCCTTCCGCTGGATGTGGACGCTGCAGCGCGCCTGCGAGGTGCAGCTCGCCGCCGGCGCGCTCGGCGGCGCGGACATCGCGCTGACCGACGCGATCCGCGCCGGCGTCGCCCGCGACACGCGCGAGTTCGAGCCGCGCGCGACGCTCGAGCGGCTGCTCTTCACCAGCGTGCTGCGACGCACGCGGCTCGCCGCGGACGCGCTGCTGTGACCCCTCTGGCCGGCAGGGCGGGTCGGCCCGCCTTGACACGCTCACATGTGAGGGATTGAATTCACGCACATGTGAGTATTCTCTGCGCGGCGCTGCGCCGCGCGGCCGATCCACCCCACGGAGCCGACCCATGCGCCTGACCGCCCTGCTCGCCCCCACCCTCGCCGCGCTGGCGTTCGCCGCCGCGCCGGCGGCCCGCGCCGACATCCACGTCGGCGTGATCCTCTCGACCACCGGCCCGGCCGCCTCGCTCGGCATCCCCGAGGAGCAGACGATCAGGATGGGCCCGACCGAAATGGCCGGCCAGAAGGTGCGCTACACGATCCTCAACGACGCCAGCGACACCAGCACGGCGGCGAAGAACGCCTCGCGGCTGATCAACGAGGACAAGGTCGACGTCATCATCGGCACCTCGATCACGCCGACCTCGCTGGTCGTCGTCGAAGCGGCGGGCGCGGCGCAGGTGCCGGTCGTCTCGCTGGCCGGCGGCGGCGCGATCGTGCTGCCGCAGGACGGCCCGCGCAAGTGGGCGTTCAAGCTCACGCCGAGCGAGCAGCTGCAAGCCAACCGGGCGCTCGACCACTTCCAGAAGGCCGGCGGCAAGACCATCGCCACGATCAGCTTCGCCAACAGCTACGGCGAGGGCTTCCTCAAGTCGTTCGAGCCGGTGGCCGGGAAGCGCGGCGTCAAGATCGTCGCCAGCGAGCGCTACAACCCGACCGACCCGAGCGTCACCGCGCAGGTGCTCAAGGTGCTGGCCGCCAACCCTGACGGCGTCTACATCTTCGCCTCGGGCACGCAGGGCGCGCTGCCGCAGCTCGAGCTGGCGCGGCGCGGCTACAAGGGCCCGGTCTACCAGACGCAGGGCGTGGCCAACAACGACTTCCTGCGCGTCGGCGGCAAGGCGGTCGAGGGCGGCTTCATGACGGTGGCGCCGGCGCTCGTGCCCGAGCAGCTGCCCGAGGCCAACCCGATCAGGAAGGTCGCGCTCGACTACGTGCAGAAGTACGAAGCCCGGCACGGCGCCGGCTCGCGCTCGCTGTTCGGCGCCAGCGCCTGGGACGCGCTGCTGATCGTCGACCGGGCCGCGCACGAGGCGGTCGGCAAGGGCCAGCCGGGCACGCCGGCGTTCCGCGCTGCGCTGCGCGACGCGCTCGAGAACCTGCACGAGTTCGTCGGCGCCGAGGGCGTCTTCAACATGAGCCCGAGCGACCACAACGGCGTCGACGCGCGCAGCCAGGTGCTGGTGAGGATCGAGAACGGCCAGTGGAAGCTGCAGCCGGAGGACGTCGCGCACTCGCAGTGACCGGCGCCCATCCGCCGCGCGCGCTCGCACGCCTGCTGCTGCTCCTGCACCTGCTTGCCGATGACGACCCGCCGGCCCCCGTCAGCGCGCCTGCGACTCCAGCGCGTCGAGGAACAGCCGAACCTTGGCCGGCATCAGCCGCTTGGTCGGCAGCAGCGCGTAGACGCGCAGCGGGGCGCAGGCGTGGCCGGGCAGCAGGCGCACCAGCGCGCCGTCGCGCACCGCGTCGTCGCAGAAGCTGGCCGTGATGCGCGCCACCCCCAGCCCGGCGAGCGCGGCCTGGCGGCGCACGTCGGCGTTGTTGCTGACCAGCCGCGGCGCGGCGATCGGCACGCTCTCGACCACGCCGTCGGCGCCGCGGAAGCTCCATTCGGTGTCGACCGGCGACACCAGCAGCGGCAGCGCGGCGAGGTCGCGCGGGCAGCGTGGCTCGCCGCGCCCGGCGAGCATCAAGGGCGCCGCGAACAGCCCGCGGTCGAGCGAGAACACGCGCCGCACGACGATCGACGACGCCGGCAGGCCGCTTTCCAGCATCGCGAACACGATGTCGTAGCGCTGCTCGAGCGGGTTGACGGGCCCGTGCTCGACGTCGATGCGGACCTCGAGCTCCGGGTGGCGCGCCATCAGCTCGCAGGCCACCGGCGCGAGGTGGTGGGCGCCGAACTCGTACGGCGCAGCGATGCGCAGGGCACCGGCCACCGCCTGGCGCTGCGCCAGCGCGTCGCCGTGCGCCTCGCGCAGGCCGGCGAACAGCGGCCCGACGGCGTGGTGCAGCGTCTCCCCGGCCGCGGTGAGACGCACGCGCCGCGTGGTGCGCTCGAGCAGCCGTGCGCCGAGCGCGGCCTCGAGCCGCGCGATCGACGCGCTCACGCCGGACTTCGGCCGCGCCAGCGCGCGCGCCGCGGCGGTGAAGCCGCCGTGCTCGATCACATGGCAGAAGACGTCGTAGTCGTCCCAATTGGTGGCGCTCATCGCCGGACGATTGTCCAGCGCGCTGAACAGTCTGTTCGGGAGCGGGGCATTTATCCGCGCCGCCGCAGCGCCTAAGCTTTTCGATCCACCCCCGGAGACCGACCATGGCCGACCCCACCGATGGCATGTTCCTGAAGAACTGCTGGTACGTCGCCGCCTGGGACTACGAGCTGATCGACGGCGCGAAGCTCGCGCGCACGATCCTCGAGAAGGCGGTCGTGATCTACCGCGGCGAGAGCGGCCAGGTGGTCGCGCTCGAGGACCGCTGCTGCCACCGCGGCGCGCCGCTGTCGCTCGGCCGCATCGAGGGCGACTGCATCCGCTGCATGTACCACGGCATGAAGTTCGACGCCTCGGGCAAGTGCATCCAGATCCCGGGCCAGGAGATGATCCCGCCCAAGCTCGGCGTGCGTCGCTACCCGACGGTGCTGCAGGACCACTTGGTGTGGATCTGGATGGGCGACCCGGCGAAGGCCGACCCGGCGCTCATCGTCGACTACCCGCCGCTGCGCGAGCACGACAAGTGGCGCGGCCAGCCCGCCTACCTGCACTACGACGCCAACTGGCTGCTGATCGTCGACAACCTGTCGGACTTCGCGCACCTCGCCTTCGTGCACACCAAGACGCTCGGCGGCTCGGAGGAATATGCCTACAAGACCAAGCCGGTGGCGATCGAGCGGCTGGCCGACGGCTTTCGCGTCGAGCGCTGGCACATGAACGCCGACGCGCCGCCGTTCCACCGCAAGGTGATCCCGAACAAGGCCGACAAGGTCGACCGCCGCAACATCGGCCGCATGCACATCCCGGGGATCTTCTTCCTCGAGACGACCTTCGCGCCGGCCGGCGGCGGCGCCGAGAAGGGCGTCCTGCCGCCGGGCACGCGCCAGTACCGCAACTGCCAGTTCATGACGCCCGAGACGCGGCGCTCGACGCACTTCTTCTGGAACTACCTGCACGACACCGACCTGCACGACCCGAACGTCGCACTGTCGCTGTGCAACAGCATGCTCGAGGGGTTCATGGAGGACAAGGCGTTCATCGAGGCGCAGCAGAAGCTGTTCGACGCCGACCCCGACACCAAGCTGCTGGCGATCGCCGCCGACGCCGCGCTGTCGCACTTTCGCTGGACGCTCGCGAAGATGATCGCCGAGGAGCAGGCCCAGACCGCGCTCGCCGCCGCGGCGTGACGCCGCCCGTGACCCTCACCCTCGAGGTCAGCGATGTGCAGGCCGAGGCGCGCGACGTCGTCTCGGTCGAGCTGCGCGCCCGCGGCGGCGGGCCCCTGCCTGCCTTCGAGCCCGGCGCCCACCTCGAGGTGCAGCTGCCCAACGGCCTCGTGCGCCACTACTCGCTGACCAACGACTGCCGGGAGCGCGACCGCTACGTGATCGGCGTCGGCCGCGACCGCGCCAGCCGCGGCGGTTCGCTGTTCGTGCACCAGTCGCTGCGCCGCGGCATGCTGCTGCCGACGAGCTCGCCGCGCAACAACTTCCGCCTCGACCCGCACGCCGCGAGCCACCTGTTCATCGCCGGCGGCATCGGCATCACGCCGATCCTCGCCATGGCGCGCTGGTGCGCCGCCGAAGGCCGGCCGTGGCGGCTGGTCTACGCGGCGCGCAGCGCGCAGCGCGCCGCCTTCGCCGAGACGCTGCGCGAGCTCGGCGCCGACCGCGTGCACCTGCACTTCGACGACGAGCGCGGCGCGGTGCTCGACGTCGCGCCGCTGCTGGCCGGCGTCGGCCGCGGCGAGCACGTCTACTGCTGCGGCCCGCAGCCGCTGATGGACGCGGTGCGCACGCAGGCCGCCTCGCTGCCGGACGGAACGGTGCACTTCGAGTACTTCACCGCACCGGCCGAGGACGCCGCCGCCGCACCCGCCGGCGCGTTCGAGGTCGAGCTGCGATCGACCGGCCGGCGCTACGCCGTGCCGGCCGACAGGAGCATCCTCGCGGTGCTCGAGGACGCCGGCCTGTCGCTGCCCTTCTCCTGCCGCGAAGGACTTTGCGGCACCTGCCTGACCGGCGTCTGCTCCGGCGAGCCGGAGCACCGCGACTACGTGCTCGGCGCCGCCGAACGCGCGGCCAACACGCAGATGACGATCTGCGTGTCGCGCTCGAAGTCGCCGCTGCTGGTGCTGGATCTTTAGGGCATGCCGGCGCCGGCCGGGGCCCAGGGGCTGGGCGATGATCGCCTCGTGACCGAGCCCGCCGACCCCGCTCCGCTGCCGCGCCTGGCCATCGCCTGCCTCTCGCTCGCCGCCTTCGGCAGCGGCGCCTCGCTGCGCATCAACGACGCGCTGCTGCCGCGGCTGGCGGTCGAGTTCGGCGTGTCGCTCGGCGTGGCAGCGCAGGTCATCAGCGTGTTCGCGGTGGCCTACGGCGCGGCCCAGCTGCTGTTCGGGCCGCTCGGCGATCGTTTCGGCAAGTACCGCGTCGTCGGCTGGGGTTGCGCCGCCTGCGCGGCGAGCGCGACGCTTTGCGCGCTGGCGCCCGACTTCACCGTGCTGCGGCTGGCGCGCGTGCTGGCCGGCGTCAGCGCGGCGTCGGTGATTCCGCTGGCGATGGCGTGGATCGGCGACGTCGTCCCCTACGAGCGGCGCCAGCCGGTGCTCGCGCGCTTCCTGATCGGCCAGATCCTCGGCCTGTCGGCCGGCGTCTGGCTGGGCGGCTTCGCGGCCGACCACCTGAGCTGGCGCACGCCGTACGCGATCGTCGCGGCGCTGTTCGCCGGCGTCGGCGTCGTGGTGGCGCTGCTCGACCGCCGGCTGCCGGCGCACGCCCGCGCGAGGCGCCGCGCGGCGGGCTCGGTGCTGGCGCGCATGCGCGCCGACTTCGCCGATGTGCTGTCGACCCGCTGGGCGCGCGTGATCCTGGGCTGCGTGTTCCTCGAGGGCGTGCTGCTGTACGGGCCGTTCGCCTTCATCGCCACGCACCTGCACCAGCGCTTCGGCGTCTCGCTGGCGACCGCCGGCTCGTTGGTCATGCTGTTCGGATTCGGCGGCTTCGCCTTCGCGCTGGCCTCGCAGCGGCTGGTCCGCGCGCTGGGCGAGGTCGGGCTCTCGCGCGGCGGCGGCGCAGTGATGAGCGGCTCGCTGCTCGCCGTCGGGCTGGCGCCGGCGTGGCAGTGGGCGATCCCGGCCTGCTTCTGCGCCGGGCTGGGCTTCTACATGTTCCACAACACGCTGCAGGTCAACGCCACGCAGATGACGCCGGCACGGCGCGGGCCCGCCGTGTCGGCGTTCGCCGCCAGCTTCTTTCTCGGCCAGTCGGCCGGCGTGTCGGCCGGCGGCTGGCTGGCGCAGCGCTTCGGCACCGGGCCGATGATCGCGCTCGGCGCGACCGGCCTGCTCGCGCTCGCGCTCGCCTTCGCGCAGCTGCGCGCGGCGAACCGCGCGCTCTAGCGGGCCGTCAGCGGTTGACCGAGCGCATGGCCGCCTCGGGGTAGCGCGGCCCGGCCGCCGCGCCGGGCGGGAAGGCGGCGTCGAGTTCGGCCAGCACCGCCGCGCCGAGGTCCAGGTCGACCGCCTGCACGTTCTCCTCGAGGTAGCGCCGGCGCTTGGTGCCGGGGATCGGCACGATGTCGTCGCCCTGCGCGAGCACCCAGGCCAGCGCGAGCTGGCCGCCGCTGCAGCCGATGCGCGCGGCGATCTCGCGCACGCGCTCGGCCAGGCGCTGGTTGCGCTCGAAGTTGTCGCCCTGGAAGCGCGGGCTGGCGCGCCGGTAGTCGTCGGCCGCGAGGTCGTCGGGACGGCGGATCGCCCCGGTGAGGAAGCCCCGGCCGAGCGGGCTGTACGGCACGAAGCCGACGCCCAGGCGCCGGCAGGCGGCGAGCAGGCCCTGCTCGGGGTCGCGCGTCCACAGCGAGTACTCGGTCTGCAGGGCGGCGACCGGGTGCACCCTGCAGGCGCGCTCGAGCGTCTCGATCGACGCTTCAGACAGCCCGACCCAGCGCACCTTGCCCTCGCGCACCAGGTCGGCCAGCGCCCCCATCGTGTCCTCGATCGGCGTGGCCGGATCGACGCGGTGCTGGTAGTACAGGTCGATCGTCTCGACGCCCAGGCGCTGCAGGCTCGCCTCGCAGGCGCGGCGCACGTAGGCCGGGCTGCTGTCGAACCCGCGTCTGGCCGGGTCGGCCGGGTCGCGCACGATGCCGAACTTGGTCGCCAGCACCACCTCGTCGCGCCGCCCCGCGATGGCGCGGCCGACCAGCTGCTCGTTGGTGTGCGGACCGTACATGTCCGAGGTGTCGAGGAAGGTCACGCCGAGATCGAGCGCGCGACGGATCGTCGCGGTCGATTCGGCATCGTCGCGACCGGCGTAGAAGTCGCTCATGCCCATGCAGCCCAGGCCGATGGCCGAGACGACGGGACCGTGGCGACCCAGCTGGCGTGTTCTCATGGCGGGTCTCCCGAACAAGGGCCGACCATAGCCCGCGGCACGCCGGCGTGCGCGGCGCCGGCGCTTGCCCGCGCCGGCGCGAAGGTCAGCGCCTGGCGGCGACGCGATGCAGCAGCGCGGTCGCCTGCATCTCGGCGGCGACGGC
>JBLMVT010000379.1:0-6299 GCA_050256835.1 Betaproteobacteria bacterium
CGTCGCGCGCGCGGCGGCCAGCGCGGCCGGCCGGAACGAGCTGAGCAGCGGCGGCAGCGGTGCTCCGTCCCACAGCCGCGCCGCCTCGGCGGCGACGACGTGCCCGGTCTCGTCGTCCTGCCCCAGTGTCGGCTTGATCTCGAGGTCGAGCGCGAAGCCGTTGGCAAGGACGTAGCGCGCGATCGCCTCCAGCGTCGGCGGCGCCTCGCCGGCCCAGGCGGCGCCGAGCCAGGCGCCGGCATCCAGCCGCTGCAGTTCGGCCAGGGTCAGGTCGCCGGCGCTGCCGCGCCCGCTGGTCGTGCGCTCGAGCGTCGCGTCGTGCAGCAGGAAAGGCACGCCGTCGCGCGACAGCTTCACGTCGCACTCGAAGGCACGGTATCCGAAGCCCGCGCCGAGGCGGAACGCCGCCAGCGTGTTCTCGGGCGCCAGCCGGCCCGCGCCGCGGTGCGCGATCCAGCGCGGGTAGGGCCAGTCGCCGTTCATCGGAGTCGCCGCGCCTTGCGCTGGCTCATGCCAGGCGCTTCGAGGTCTCGGGGTCGAACCAGTGCAGCCGCTCGGCGGCGATGCCCAGGGTCGCCCGCGCGCCGGCCACCGGCGCCGCCAGCATGCCGTCGATGCGCACCGTGACGAGCTGGCCGCCGAGCCGGCCGTACACCAGCCGTTCGGCGCCCAGCATCTCGACGACCTCGACCGCGAATGGCCAGCCGCCGGCCGCGTTCCACTGCATGTGCTCGGGCCGCACACCGAGCACCAGCGGGCCGGCGCGCGGCGCCGCGGCGGGCAGGGCGAGCGCCTGGTCGCCGACGCGAAAGGTCGAGCCGTCGGCCGTGCCGTGCAGCAGGTTCATCGGTGGTGAGCCGATGAAGCCGGCGACGAAGGTCGTGGCCGGCCGCGCGTAGACCTCCTCGGGCGTGCCGATCTGCTCCATGCGGCCGGCGTTCATGACGATCATGCGTTCGGCCAGCGTCATCGCCTCGACCTGGTCGTGGGTCACGAACAGCGAGGTCACGCCCAGCTCGGCGTGCAGCTTCTTGATCTCGATGCGGGTGGCCGCGCGCAGCTTGGCGTCGAGGTTGGACAGCGGCTCGTCGAACAGGAACACCTGCGGCTGGCGCACGATGGCGCGCCCCATCGCAACGCGCTGGCGTTGGCCGCCCGAGAGCTGGCGCGGCTTGCGCTCGAGCAGCGCGCCGAGCTCGAGGATCGCCGCGGCCTTGCGCACGCGCGTCTCGATCTCGGCCTTCGGCACGCGCGCGATCTTCAGCCCGTAGGCCATGTTGTCGTACACGCTCATGTGCGGGTAGAGCGCGTAGTTCTGGAACACCATCGCGATGTCGCGGCGCGCGGGCTCGACGTCGTTGACGATGCGCCCGCCGATGGCGATCTCGCCGGAGGTGATCTCCTCCAGCCCGGCCACCATGCGCAGCAGCGTGCTCTTGCCGCAGCCCGATGGGCCCACGATGACGATGAACTCGCCGTCGGCGATCTCGGCGCTGACGCCGTGGATCACCGGATTGGCCTTCGGCCCCTGGCCGTACTGCTTGCTGACGTTGCGGATCGAGATCGCGCCCATGCGGCTTTCTTACTTTTCCGTGTCGACCAGGCCCTTGACGAACCACTTCTGCATCAGCACCACGACCAGCGCCGGCGGGATCATGGCGAGCAGCGCGGTGGCCATCACGACGTTCCACTGGTTGGCCGCGTCGCCGCCGGCGATCATGCGCTTGATGCCGATCACCACCGGGTACATGTCCTCGCTGGTCGTCACCAGCAGCGGCCAAAGGTACTGGTTCCAGCCGTAGATGAACTGGATCACGAACAGCGCCGCGATGCTGGTCGCCGACAGCGGCACCAGCACGTCGACGAAGAAGCGCATCGGGCCCGCGCCGTCGATGCGCGCGGCCTCGACCAGCTCGTCGGGGACGGTGAGGAAGAACTGGCGGAACAGGAAGGTCGCGGTCGCCGAGGCGATCAGCGGGATGGTCAGGCCCGCGTAGCTGTTGAGCATGCCGAGGTCGGCGACGACCTTGTAGCTCGGCATGATGCGCACCTCCACCGGCAGCATCAGCGTGACGAAGATCGCCCAGAAGAACAGGTTCCTGAAGGGGAAGCGGAAGTAGACGATCGCGAACGCCGACAGCAGCGAGATCGCGATCTTGCCGACCGCGATCACCAGCGCCGTCACCAGGCTGATCCACATCATGCGCGCCACCGGCGCGGTCGAGCCGGCGCCGTCGCCGCCGCCCGTGAGCGCATCGCGAAAGCTCTCGACGAGGTGCGTACCGGGCACCAGCGGCATCGGCACGGCGATGATCTCCGCGGATGTGTGTGAAGCGGCGACGAGCGCCAGGTACAGCGGAAACACGACCACCAGCAGCCCGAGCCACATCACCGCGTGACTCAGCACCCGCAGCGGCAGGTTGCGGTCGACCATCAGTATTGGACCTTCTTCTCGACGTAGCGAAACTGCACCACCGTGAGCGCGATGACGATCGCCATCAGGACCACCGACTGCGCCGCCGACCCGCCGAGGTCGCCGTTCTTGACGCCGTCGTTGAACACCTTGTAGACGAGGATCATGGTGTCGCGCCCGGGCCCGCCCTGGGTGGTGGCATCGACGATCGAGAAGGTGTCGAAGAAGGCGTAGACGACGTTGATGACGAGCAGGAAGAACGTGGTCGGCGACAGTAGCGGGAACTGGATGCTCCAGAAGCGCCGCCAGGCGCCGGCGCCGTCGATCGCCGCGGCCTCGACCAGCGACTTCGGGATCGACTGCAGACCGGCGAGGAAGAACAGGAAGTTGTAGGAGATCTGCTTCCACACGGCGGCCATCACGATCAGCGCCATCGCGTGGTCGGAGTTGAGCAGCGAGTTCCAGTCGATGCCCAGGCGGCGCAGGGCGTAGGCCACGACGCCCAGCGTCGGCGAGAACATGAACAGCCACAGGATGCCGGCGACCGCCGGCGCGACGGCGTAGGGCACGATGAGGAAGGTCTTGTACAGCAGCGCGCCGCGCACGATGCGGTCTGCGAACACCGCCAGCGCCAGCGAGATGGCGATGCCCGAGACCGCGACGGCGAGCGAGAAGAAGGCGGTGATTCGGAACGAGGCGAGGTAGGCCGGATCGCCGAACAGCGTGCGGAAATTGTCCAGGCCGACCCACGCGGTCGATAGTCCGAAGGCGTCCTGCAGCTGGAACGACTGCACCAGCGCCTGCGCCGCCGGCCAGTAGAAGAAGACCCCGATGACTGCCGCCTGCGGCGTCAGCAGCAGCCACGGCAGCCAGGACGAACGGAAGACGACGCGCTTTTCCCCAGCCACCGGCCTGCCTCGTCGATCTGGCTAGCGCCTCCCCTCGCGGAGGGGAGGCGAGGAGGGGAGCGAAACGTTCAGCGGGAGGCCAACGAGTCCGTCAGGACTTGTTGGCTGCCTGGAATCGCTCGAGCTGCTCGTTGCCGCGCTTGACCGCCGCGTCGAGCGCTTCCTTGGCCGTCTTCTTGCCGGTCCAGATCTGCTCCGTCTCCTCGTCGATGATGGTGCGGATCTGGTTGAAGTTGCCCAGCCGGATGCCGCGCGACTTGTCGGTCGTCTTGCGGATCATCTGTGTCACCGCGACGTCGGTGCCGGGATACTCCTTGTAGAAGCCCGACTTCTCGGTCAGCTCGTACGCGGCGGTGGTGATCGGCAGGTAGCCGGTGCGCTTGTGGCTGGCCGACTGCACTTCGGGCTGCGACAGGTACTTGAAGAACGCCGCCACGCCCTTGTACGTCGCCGGCTGCTTGCCGCCCATTACCCACAGGCTGGCGCCGCCGATGATGGTGTTCTGCGGCGCACCGGGCACGTCGGGGTAGTAGGGCAGCGTGGAGATGCCGTAGGCGAACTTGGCCTCCTTGCTGACGCGCGCGTACAGGCCCGAAGAGCCGGTCATCATCGCGCACTCGCCCGACGGGAAGCTCACGTCGGCCTTGTTGTCGCGGCCCTTGTAGACGAACAGGCCCTGCCGGGCCATGTTGGCCAGGTTTTCGAAGTGGCGCACGTGCAGCGGCGAGTCGAATGCCAGCCGCGCGGCCGGGCCGCCGAAGCCGTTGTTCAGGGTGGCGAACAGCACGTTGTGCCAGGTCGAGAAGCTCTCCAGCTGGGTCCAGCTGATCCAGCTGGTGGTGAATGGGCACTTGTGGCCGGAGGCCTTCAGCTTGGCCGCCGCCAGCACCACCTCGGGCCAGGTCTTGGGCGCCTTCTCGGGGTCGAGCCCGGCGGCCTTGAAGGCGTCCTTGTTGTAGTAGAAGACAGTGGTCGAGCTGTTGAAGGGCAGGCTCAGCATCTGGCCGTTGGGCGCCGTGTAGTAGCCGGCCACGGCGGGGATGTAGACCTTGGAGTCGAACTTCGCGCCACCCATCGTCATCACCTCGCCGACCGGCTTGATGGCACCCTTGGAGGCCATCATCGTCGCCGTGCCGACCTCGTAGACCTGCAGGATGTCGGGCGCGTTGCCGGCGCGGAAGGCGGCGATCGCGGCGGTCAGCGTCTCGCCGTAGGTGCCCTTGTACGTCGGCACCACGGTGTACTCCTTCTGCTTCGCGTTGAAGTCCTTCGCCAGGTCGTTGACCCACTCGCCGAGCGGACCGCTCATCGCGTGCCACCACTGGATCTGCGTCTGCGCGAAGGCCGGCGCAGCCGCGCCGAGGGCGAGCGCGCCGAGCACGGCGGACAGAAGACGGAACGGTCGCTGCATGATGTCTCCGAAGGTTGGTGTGCCCACGACCGGGCGGACGCGAGCATCGCGGCATTCGATGACGGGCGAGTGTCTGGCATCGCGAAAAGGTCGGGCAACCGGGATTAACCCGCCGCGACCGCGCCGCGCGGAGGCCATGCTGCGCTGCGGTAGGATGCGTGCCCACCCCGCCGCGTGCGCCGCGCCGCCCGCCGCGCGTGGGCCGCTTCCCAGCGCCCTCATGAACGCCCCCATCGCCATCGACCGGCTCGCCGAGCACCGTGCCGCCGACGCGCCGCCCCGGCTGCGCGAGATCCCCTACAACTACACGTCGTTCTCCGACCGCGAGATCGTCATCCGGCTGCTCGGCGCGCCGGCCTGGGACGCCTTGCTGCGGCTGCGCGGCGAGCGCCGCACCGGCCGCTCGGCGCGCATGCTCTACGAAGTGCTGGGCGACATCTGGGTCGTGCAGCGCAACCCGTATCTGCAGGACGACCTGCTCGACGATCCGAAGCGCCGCCGCCTGCTGATCGAGGCGCTGCGCCACCGGCTGCACGAGGTCGAGAAGCGCCGTTCGCCGAAAACCGACCGCGAGCGCGACGCCGTGGTCGGCGAGCTGCTGGCGAGCGCGCATGCCGCGGTGGCGTCGTTCGCGGCGCACTTCGACGAACTGGCCGAACTTCGCCGACGCACCCGCCGCGTGCTCGGCCGTCGCACGGCGAAGGACAACATCAAGTTCGACGGGCTGTCGCGCGTCTCGCACGTCACCGACGCGACCGACTGGCGCGTCGAGCTGCCGTTTGTCGTGCTCACGCCCGACAGCGAGGCCGAGTGTGCGGCGCTGGTGGCCGGATGCATCGAGCTCGGGCTGACCGTGATCCCGCGCGGCGGCGGCACCGGCTACACCGGGGGCGCGGTGCCGCTGAGCTGGCGCAGCGCGGTCGTCAACACCGAGAAGCTGGAGGCGATGGGCGAGGTTGAGCTGGCCGACCTGCCCGGCGTCGACCACCCGGTGCCGACCATCCGCACCGAGGCGGGTGTCGTCACGCAGCGCGTCGCCGACGCCGCCGAGCGTGCGGGCTACGTGTTCGCGGTCGACCCGACCTCGGCCGACGCCTCGTGCATCGGCGGCAACGTCGCCATGAACGCCGGCGGCAAGAAGGCCGTGCTGTGGGGCACGGCACTCGACAACCTGGTGTCGTGGCGCATGGTCACGCCCGACGCGCAATGGCTCGAGGTCAGCCGGCTCGACCACAACCTCGGCAAGATCCACGACGCGGCCATCGCCAGCTTCGAGCTGCGCTGGTTCGAGGCCGACGGCCGCACGCCGGTGCGCAGCGAGCGGCTCGACATCCCGGGCGCGGCGTTCCGCAAGGCCGGGCTCGGCAAGGACGTCACCGACAAGTTCCTCGCCGGCCTGCCGGGCGTGCAGAAGGAGGGCTGCGACGGCCTCGTCACCAGCGCGCGCTGGATCGTGCACCGCATGCCGGCGCACACGCGCACGGTCTGCCTCGAGTTCTTCGGCAACCCGCGCGATGCGGTGCCCTCGATCGTCGAGATCAAGGACTACCTGTTCTCGCTGAAGGAC
>JBLMVT010000380.1:0-8811 GCA_050256835.1 Betaproteobacteria bacterium
GATGTGGACACTGTCCATTGCGGATGCTAAGGTTTGTGGACGGTGTACACAAGTCGCCGCCTCTCGACCGAAAGGAGATCCCATGCACGTCCAGCCCTACCTCTTCTTCGAAGGCCGCTGCGAGGAAGCGCTCGAGTTCTATGGCCGCGCGCTCGGCGCCAAGGTGACCATGCTGATGCGCAATAAGGAGGCGCCCGAGGCGCCGCCGCCGGGCATGCTGCCGCCGGGCAGCGAGAACAAGGTGATGCACGCCGCGTTCACCGTCGGCGAGTCGACGCTGATGGCTTCCGACGGCCGCTGCAGCGGCCAGCCCGGCTTCCAGGGCCAGTCGCTGTCGATCAGCCTTACCAGCGAGACCGAGGCCGATCGGATCTTCGCCGCCCTGGCCGACGGCGGCCAGGTGCAGATGCCGCTCGGCAAGACGTTCTTCTCGCCGCGCTTCGGCATGGTCGCCGACCGCTTCGGCGTGTCGTGGATGGTCGTCGTGATGCACTGACCACGACGGCGACCGGCGGGCGCCGCGCGCCCACCGCCGTCAGTGCACCTCGGCCATCTTCGCGGCGCCGACGGCGTCGCGCGCATCGCCCTTGGCGCCGTTGAAGAACAGGTTGAGCAGCACGGCCGCCACGGCGGCCAGCAGGATGCCGCTTTCGAGCAGCGGGTGCAGCGCCTTGGCCATGTGCTGGGTCCAGCGCGGCGCAACGATCGGGATCATGCCGGCGCTGACCGATATCGCGACGATGTAGAGGTTGTAGCGGTTGGTCTTGAAGTCGACGCTGCCGAGGATGCGTACTCCGGTCGCCGCCACCATGCCGAACATCACCAGCCCGGCGCCGCCGAGCACGAACTGCGGCAGCGACTCGACCAGCGCCGCCATCTTCGGCAGCAGGCCGAGCACGATCATGATCACGCCGCCGGCCACGCAGACGTAGCGGCTGCGCACGCCCGTCACGCCGACCAGCCCGACGTTCTGCGAGAAGCTGGTGTACGGGAAGGTGTTGAACAGCCCACCGATGATCGTGCCGATGCCGTCGGTGCGCAGCCCGGCGGTCAGCTCCTTCGGGCCGATCGGCTTGCCGGTGATCTCCGAGAGCGCGAGGAACATCCCGGTCGACTCGATCATCACGACGATCATCACCAGGACCAGCGTCACGATCATCACCGGGTCGAAGGTCGGCATGCCGAACGACAGTGGGGTGACGAGGTCGACCCACGCCGCCTTGGCGACCTTGTCGAAGTTCATGCGCCCGAGCAGGAAGGCGACCACGCCGCCGGCGACGATGCCCAGCAGCACGGCGATGTTGGCGGCGAAGCCCTTCGCGTACTTGGTGATGACGAGGATGGTGACGAGCACGAACGCCGAAAGCGCCAGGTGGAACAGGTCGGCGTATTGCGGATTGTCGAGCAGCTTCGGCGTGCCCTTGGGCAGGTTCGTCGCGGCCTGGCGCACGGCCTGGATCGCCGCGGCGAGCTGCGGGTCGGCCAGCGCTGCGGGCGCCACGCCCGAGGCCGGCAGCGCCGCCGCGGCGGCGCGCGCCGCCTCGATTGACTGCAGGTAGGCCGGGTCGGGGTTCTGCGCCAGGTTCGGCGGACCGCCCATCGCCCAGCCGATGCCCACGCGCATCAGCGTGATGCCGATGACGGCGATGATCGTGCCGGTGACCACCGGCGGGAAGAAGCGCAGCAGCCGGCTCATCAGCGGCGCGAGCAGCGTGGCGACGATGCCCGCGCCGATGATGGCACCGAAGATCGCGCGTGCGCCGTCGACGCCCGGGTGCGAATTGGCCATCGCCACCAGCGGGCCGACGGCGGCGAAGGTCACGCCCATCATCACAGGCAGCCGGATGCCGAGCACGCGACCAATGCCGAGCGACTGGATGATGCTGACGACCCCACAGCAGAACAGGTCCGCCGAGATCAGCAGCGCGACCTGATGCGGCTCGAGCCCGAGCGCGCGGCCGATGATCAGCGGCACGGCGATCGCGCCGGCGTACATCACCAGCACGTGCTGCAGGCCGAGCGCGGCCAGGCGCGGCAGCGGCAGCTTCTCGTCGACGGGGTGGGTGCTTTCGGTCATGACTCCCTCCGGTTCGTTCAGTGCGCCTTCGCCCCGGCCTCGAACCAGCGCCCGAGCAGGGCGCGCTCGGCGTCGGTGATCTGCGTCGCGTTGTTCAGCGGCATGGTCTTCTGCAGCACGGCCTGCTGGTAGATCTGCTGCGCGCGACGCTCGATGGCCTCGGCCGAGTCGAGCCGCACGCCCTTGTTGGCGAGCTGGGCGTTGTGGCACATCGCGCAGCGCTGGCCGACCACCGCCTGCACCTGCGAGAACGATGCCGGCGCGGCGGCGGCCCCGGCTCCCTGCGGTGCCGGCGCGATCGCGAACACCACGCCCGCCAGCAGCACGCAGCCGGCCAGCGCCCAGCCCCACGGCCACGGCCGGCCGCGCAGCTTGGCCTTGTGGCGGGCGACGAAGAAGTGGCGGATCAGCGCGCCGGCGGCCATGACGACGACCAGCACCAGCCAGTTGTACCGGGCGCCGAACAGCATCGAGTAGTGGTTCGACAGCATCGCCACCAGCACCGGCAGCGTGAAGTAGGTGTTGTGCACGCTGCGCTGCTTGGCGCGCTGGCCGTGCACCGGGTCGACCGGCTGGCCGGCCTTCATCTGCGCCATCACCTTGCGCTGGCCGGGGATGATCCAGAAGAACACGTTCGCGCTCATCGCCGTGGCCATCATCGCGCCCACCAGCAGGAAGGCGGCGCGCCCCGCGAACAGCGCGCAGGCGAGATATGACGCGACGACCACCACCGCAGCGACGAGCACGCCGACGATGCGGTCGCCGTTCGGCCGCTGGCCGAGCGTGCGGCAGATCGCGTCGTAGGCGAGCCAGAACACAGCCAGGAACGCGAGCGTCGCGGCGATCGCCGCCGCCGGCGACCAGTCGTGCACGTTGCGGTCGACCAGGAACGAACCGGCCTGCCACAGGTAGAGCACGGTGAACAGCCCGAAGCCGGTCAGCCAGGTCGAATAGCTCTCCCAGTAGAACCAGTGCAGGTGCTCGGGGATGGCCTTGGGCGCCACCATGTACTTCTGCGGGTGGTAGAAGCCGCCGCCGTGCACCGCCCAGAGTTCGCCGTCGACGCCCTTGGCCTTCAGCTCGGGGTCGACCGGCGGCGTGAGGCTGCTGTCGAGAAAGACGAAGTAGAACGACGAGCCGATCCAGGCGATGGCGACGACGACGTGGGCCCAGCGCAGCAGCAGGTTGGCCCAGTCGATCAGGTAGGCTTCCAAGGCAGGGCCGCTCCTGTTGAACCGGGCTCACCACGGCGGGCGCTGTGAGCTTGGCAATCGAGTCGCGCCGAGGGCCGCTTCGGCTGCGGCCCGCCCACGGCGACGGTGACGAGGATCGCTGCGCCGCCGGCTCAGCTCCCCCGGTAGGTGGCGTAGCTCCACGGGCTGGCGAGCAGCGGCACGTGGTAGCTGGCGGACGTGTCGGCGACGCCGAAATCGAGCGACACCTCGTCGAGGAAGGGCGGGTCGGCCAGCGCCGCGCCGCGCGCGCGGAAGTACTCGGCCACCGAAAACACCAGCCGGTAGCGCCCGCGCAGCAGCGCCTCGCCCTCGAGCAGCGGCGCGTCGGAGCGGCCGTCGCGATTGAGCGCGAACCGGGCCAGCGGCGTCGCGCGGCCCTCGGCGTCGATGCGCGCGAGTGCCACGCGCATGCCCGCTGCCGGGCAGCCGTTCACAGTGTCGAGCACGTGGGTGCTGAGCTTTCCCATGGGCTGCGGGTTTGTCTCGATCCGGTGTCGGTTGATGTTCGAGGCAAAGTGTATACACTTCTGCGTACAGTTCAACCGCTCGAAAACCCCAACCGGCGCCGCATGAAGGCCAACCTGAAGGTGATCCGACCGGCCGCGGCGCCGCGGCGCGCCCGCGCCGAGGCGCAGGGCCACGCCACAGGGCGAATCGTCGAGGCGATCACCAGCGCGATCGTCGAGCGCCGGCTGATGCCCGGCACCAAGCTGGTCGAACAGAAGCTGGCCGACCTGTTCGACTGCTCGCGCACGCTGGTGCGCCAGGCGCTGAACCAGCTTTCGCGCGACCACCTCGTCACGCTCGAGCCGGCGCGCGGCGCCTTCGTCGCGCGACCGAGCGTCGAAGAAGCGCGCCAAGTGTTCGAGGTGCGTCGCATGGTCGAGGCGGCGCTGGTGCGCCAGCTCGCCGCGGCGATCACGACGGCGCAGGTGGCCGAGCTGCGCACGCATTGCCGGCGCGAGGCCGAGGCGGTGCGCCGCACCGACGTGAGCGGGCGCACCCGGCTGCTCGGCGACTTCCACGTCGTGCTGGCGCGCCAGCTCGGCAACGAGGTGCTGGCGCACCTGCTCGCCGACCTGCTGTCGCGCTGCTCGCTGATTGCGCTGATGTACCAGTCTGCGCACTCGGCCGAGCACTCGGCCGACGAGCACGTCGCCATCGTCGACGCCCTCGAGCGCCGTGACGCGCGCACCGCCGTGCGCCTGATGGAAAGCCACCTCGACAGCGTCGAGCGCAGCGTGCGGCTCGAACCGCGCGCGCACGACCTCGAGGCGGCGCTGCAACCCTGAGCGGACCTGCGATGAACGACCCCTACCCCCGCGACCTGGTCGGCTACGGCCGCAACCCGCCGCACGCGCGCTGGCCGAACGGTGCGCGCATCGCGCTGCAGTTCGTCCTCAACTACGAGGAGGGTGGCGAGAACTGCGTGCTGCACGGCGACGCCGGCAGCGAGCAGTTCCTCTCCGAGCTGTTCAGCCCCGCGGCGTACCCGGCGCGGCACCTGTCGATGGAGTCGATCTACGAATACGGCTCGCGCGCCGGCGTGTGGCGCCTGCTGAAGGAGTTCGAGCGCCGCGGGATGCCGCTCACCGTGTTCGGCGTGTCGATGGCGCTCGAGCGCCACCCCGAGGTCACGCGGGCCTTCGTCGATCTGGGCCACGAGATCGCCTGCCACGGCTGGCGCTGGATCCACTACCAGGGCGTCGACGAGGCGACCGAGCGCGAGCACATGGCGATCGCCATGCGCATCATCGAGCGGCTCGCCGGGCAGCGCCCGCTCGGCTGGTACACCGGGCGCGACAGCCCCAACACGCGCCGGCTGGTCGCCGACGACGGCGGCTTCGAGTACGACAGCGACTACTACGGCGACGACCTGCCGTTCTGGACCGAGGTGACCAAGACCGACGGCCAGACCGTGCCGCACCTCGTCGTGCCGTACACGCTCGACACCAACGACATGCGCTTCTCGCTGCCGCAGGGCTTCGCCACCGGCGAGGACTTCTTCGACTACCTGCGCGACGCCTTCGACGTGCTTTACGCCGAGGGCGAGGATCGCCCGAAGATGATGAGCGTGGGCATGCACTGCCGGCTGCTCGGCCGGCCCGGCCGGCTGCGCGCGCTGCAGCGCTTCCTCGACCACGTCGAGCGCCACGACCGGGTCTGGGTCGCCCGGCGCATCGACATCGCGCGTCACTGGCGCGCCACCCAGCCGTACGCAGGGAGACTGGCATGAGCACGCTCACCCTGGAGCGGCTGAACGCCGCCTCGCCCGCCGATTTCGCCGCGCTGCTCGACGGCGTGTACGAGCACTCGCCGTGGGTCGCCGAGCGCGCGGCGGCCCGGCGCCCGTTCGCCAGCCCGGCCGCCCTCGAGCTGGCGCTGGTGCGCGCGGTGCGCGAGGCCGGCCGCGACGCCCAGCTCGGCCTGATCCGCTCCCATCCCGAGCTGGCCGGCAAGGCGATGGTCGCGAAGGCGCTGACCGCCGAGTCAACCGGCGAGCAGCGCCGCGCCGGCCTGGCCGACTGCACTCCCGAGGAGTTCGCGCGCATCCAGCGGCTCAACGCCGACTACAAGGCGAAGTTCGGCTGGCCGTTCGTCCTCGCCGTGCGCGGGCCGCGCGGCACCGGGCTGACGCGCGCGCAGATCATCGACACCTTCACGCGCCGGCTGGCCAACCACCCGGACTTCGAGTTCGCCGAGGCGCTGCGCCAGATCGACCGCATCGCCCAGCTGCGGCTGAACGACCGCTTCGGCCTGTCGCCGGTGCAGGGCAACCGCGTGTGGGACTGGGCCGAGCAGCTGGCCGAACATTCCGACCCAGGCCACGCCGAGCACGGCCAGCTCACCGTCACCTACCTCACCGACGCGCACCGCGCCTGCGCGCAGCGCCTCGCGGGCTGGATGCGCGACTGCGGCTTCGACCGGGTCGAGATCGATGCGGTCGGCAACGTCGTCGGTGTGTACGACGGCCCCGACCCGCAGGCCCGGCGGCTGCTGACCGGCTCGCACTACGACACCGTGCGCAACGGCGGCAAATACGACGGCCGGCTCGGCATTCTGGTGCCGATGGCCTGCGTCGCCGAGCTGAAGGCGGCCGGCCGACGACTGCCCTTCGGCATCGAGGTCGTCGGCTTCGCCGAGGAGGAAGGCCAGCGCTACAAGGCGACCTTCCTCGGCTCGGGCGCGCTCACCGGCCACTTCGACCCGGCCTGGCTCGACCAGGCCGACGCCGACGGCATCACGATGCGCGAGGCGATGCACCGCGCCGGACTGGCGATCGACGACATCCCGACGCTTGCGCGCGACCCGTCGAAGTATCTCGGCTTCGTCGAGGTGCACATCGAGCAAGGCCCGGTCCTGAACGAGATCGACCTGCCGCTCGGCGTCGTCACCTCGATCAACGGCGGCGTGCGCTTCCAGGGGGAGGTGATCGGCATGGCCAGCCACGCCGGCACGACGCCGATGGACCGGCGGCGCGATGCCGCGACGGCGGTGGCGGAACTCGCGCTCTTTCTCGAGAAGCGCGCCGCGGCGGTGCCGCACGTCGTCGGCACGATCGGCATGCTCGGGGTGCCCAACGGCTCGATCAATGTCGTGCCCGGGCGCTGCAGCTTCAGTCTCGACATCCGCGCCACCACCGACGCCGTGCGCGACGCCTGCATCGCCGACGTGCTGGCCGAGCTCAAGCGCATCTGCCAGCGCCGCGGCGTCGCTTACCGGCTGGAAGAGACGATGCGCGCCGCCGCCGCGCCGAGCGACCCCGAATGGCAGCGGCGCTGGGAGGCCGCGGTGCGCGCCACCGGGCTGCCGGTGCATCGCATGCCCAGCGGCGCCGGCCACGATGCGATGAAGCTGCACGAGGTGATGCCGCAGGCGATGCTGTTCGTGCGCGGCGAAAACGCCGGCATCAGCCACAACCCGCTCGAATCGAGCACCGCCGACGACATGCAGCTCGCCGTCGATGCCTTCGGCCACCTGCTCGACCAGCTGGCCGACGAACTCTCATCATGAACGACGCCTACCGCCGCCTGGACGACTGGATCGACGCGCACTTCGACGAACATGTGCGCTTCCTGCAGGAGCTGGTGCGCGTGCCGACCGACGCGCCTCACGGCGACACCGCACCGCACGCCGAGCGCACGGCCGAGCTGCTCGAGGCCTTCGGCTGGCGCGCCGAGAAGCACCCGGTGCCCGAGGCCGAGGTGCGCGCGGCCGGGCTGCGCTCGATCACCAACCTGATCGTGCGCCGGCGACTCGGCGCCGACGGGCGCACGATCGCGCTCAACGCGCACGGCGACGTGGTGCCGCCGGGCGAGGGCTGGACGCATGACCCGTACGGCGGCGAGGTCGAGGACGGCAAGCTCTACGGCCGCGCCGCCGCCGTCAGCAAGTGCGACTTCTCGACCTATGCCTTCGCCACCCGTGCGCTGGAGGCGCTGGCGGCGCCGCAGCTGAAGGGGACGGTCGAGCTGCACTTCACCTACGACGAGGAGTTCGGCGGCGAACTCGGCCCGGGCTGGCTGCTCTCGCACGGCCTGACGAAACCGGACCTGATGATGGCCGCCGGCTTCAGCTACCAGGTGGTGACCGCGCACAACGGCTGCCTGCAGCTCGAGGCGACGGTGCACGGCCGGATGGCGCACGCCGCGATCCCTTCGACCGGCGTCGACGCGCTGCAGGGCGCGGTGGCGATCCTCGCCGCGCTGTACGCCGAGAACGCACGCTACCGGGCGACGATCACCTCGAAGGTGCCGGGCATCAGCCACCCCTACCTCAACGTCGGGCTGATCGAGGGCGGCACCAACACCAACGTCGTCCCCGGCAAGATCGTCTTCAAGCTCGACCGCCGCATGATCCCCGAGGAGGATCCGGCGCAGGTCGAGGCCGACGTGCGCCGCGTCATCGCCGAGGCCGCCGCCACGGTGCCCGGCATCACGGTCGAGGTGCGGCGCCTGCTGCTGGCGCGTGCGCTCACGCCGCTGCCCGGCAACGCGCCGCTGGTGCACGCGCTGCAGAAGCACGCCGAGGCGCTGTTCGGCGAGCCGATCCCGGTGGTCGGCACGCCCCTGTACACCGACGTGCGGCTGTACTGCGAGCGCGGCATCCCCGCGGTGATCTACGGCGCCGGCCCGCGCACCGTGCTCGAGTCGAACGCCAAGCGCGCCGACGAGCACGTCGTGCTCGAGGACCTGCGGCGCGCCACCAAGGTCGTGGCACGCACGCTCTACGACATGCTCGTGGACTGAACGCTCGTCAATCCCCTTCACCGCCGCATCGATGAGGGCTTTCCCCGCCTAGCGCTTGACCCGATGACGCTGCCGGGGTCGCCCCGGAGAATGCCTCGAGGGCGACGGCCGCGCCACGAGGTGCGGGCCGCAGCGCCCGCCGTCGTTGGAGACCGTCGTTGGATCCGTCGTTGCCCCGGGCGTCGCGGCGCCTCGCGCTGCGTTTGGCCGCCGCCGCCGCTGCCGCGTGGCTGCCGCGGGCGGGCGCGCA
>JBLMVT010000381.1:0-9620 GCA_050256835.1 Betaproteobacteria bacterium
GGCGGGTGCGCCGCGACCGGCCGCGGGGCGCGCAGCATGCGGGCCGCCGAGACGGCGACGAAGGCCGCGAACAGCAGCGACAGCCAGCGGCCCCCGAGCAGGCTGAAGACGCCGGCGCCGGCCAGCAGTCCGCCTCCGACGATGCCTGGCGCCAGCGCGCCGACCAGGTCCCAGCGCACGGCGCCGTGCGCGTGGTGCGCGCGCACGCTGGAAGCCGCGGTGAAGACGATGGTCGCCATCGAGGTGGCGATCGCCATCTTCACCGCCAGCCCCGGGTCGACGCCGCGCCCGGCGAGCACGAACGTGAGGAAGGGCACCATCAGCATGCCGCCGCCGATGCCTAGCAGCCCGGCGAGGAAGCCGATGAGCAGTCCGAGCAGCAGCAGTTCGCCGGCGAGCGACGGGGTCAAGCGCCGTCCAGCAGCGCCAGCACCGCGCGCCATTCGTCCGGCGTGACCGGCGTGATCGACAGCCGGTTGCCCTTGCTGAGCACCCGCATCGACGCGAGCTCGGGCGCGGCGCGCATCGCGCGCAGCGGCAGCAGCCTCGTCTTGCGCACCAGCCGCACGTCGACGTGCTGCCAGCGCGGCGCGTCTCGCTTCGACGCCGGGTCGAAGTAGATGCTGTGCGGGTCGAACTGAGTCGCGTCGGGGTAGGCTGCGCTGGCGACCTCGGCAACGCCCGCGACGCCCGGCTCGGCGCACGACGAGTGGTAGAACAGCACGCCGTCGCCGACCTGCATCTGGTCGCGCATGAAGTTGCGCGCCTGGTAGTTGCGCACGCCGGTCCAGGGCAGCGTCTGTCGCGGCGCGGCGGCGAGGTCGTCGATCGACGCCTCGTCGGGCTCGCTCTTCATCAGCCAGTAGCGCATCGTGAGGGGTGGTGTCCGCCGCAAGCCGTGAGCCGCATTCCTGAACCCAGGCGGATTCAGGTGGGCGAGGTCAGCAGGGCCTCGGGTTCATCTGACGCGAGACGATCACACCAGCCGAGCGATGTTCCAAGCCCTGGCTCTCACGAGCATCGGTTCAAGGAACTATAGGACTCACGCGGATGCGACGGACGCGGCGGATTCTACGCGCCGCTTCCGGCACGCGGGGGATTTCAGAGCAGCTGGCCGTCGTCGCCGAGCGCGCGGTCGATGCGCTGCATCAGCGCCTGCAGGTCGACCGCGGACGCTGCGGTGCTCGCGCCGGCATCGGGGGTCGAGGGCGGCGCCGCCGGACGCTGCTCGAGCGCATAGGCGAGGTTGAGCGCGGCCAGCACGGCGATTCGCTCACGCGCCTTGACGCGCCCGGCGTCGCGGATCGAGCACATCTCGCGGTCGACGTTGCCGACCGCGGCCAGCAGGTCGGTCTCGCCGCCTTCGGGGCAGCCGAGGATGTAGCTCTGCCCCATGATCGTGACCTCGAGCTGCTTCATGCGACGTCCCGGTCGTTGGGGGCGGCGGTCACGTCGTGCGGCAGCCGTTCGAGCAGCGCGTCGATGCGCGCCCGCGCCGCTGCCAGCCGAGAGCGCATGCTGTCGCGCTCGGCCGTCACCGAGGCGAGCTGCTGCTCGAGCAGCGAGTTGGTGCGCTTGAGCTCGTCGTGGCGCACGAGCAGCCGCTCGACGCGGTGCACGAAGTCTTCCAGTGTCGGCATGTCGCGGTGGTCCTCCCGCCGGGGCGCACGAGCGGGCGCGGCCATTGTAGGCGGGGCTGCTACGATGCCGGCGTTGGTGCTCGTGCCGGTGTTCACGCCGGCACAGTCAAACGGGAAGCAGGAGGAGCGCGTGCCGGGTCCGGTGCGCCTTTAGCCTGCGCTGCCCCCGCAACGGTCAGCGGACGCGACAGTCGTTTCGTCGCCGTCCTCGCGCACATCGCCACTGGAGGTTCGCCTCTGGGAAGGTCGCGAGGGTCGATCCGCCAGCCCGGATACCGGCCAACGAGCGGACGCGGCCCTCGGGCCGTGGCCATGTCGCGAGCGCCTGCGGGGAAGCGGGTCGCTGCATCCGATCGGGTCCTGTTCGTCACCATGCATCCCCTTCGAACGGCGCCGCGCGCGCCACTGGCCTTCGCGGCCGGCCTGGCCGTGCTCGGCGGCCTGCTTCCCACTTGCTCACATGCCCAGGGCGGCGACCTGCCGAGCGTCGTCGTGGTCGCCACACGCGAGGCGCAGCCGCTCGACCGCGTCGCCGCCGACGTCGTCGTCATCGACGCCGAGCGCATCCGCGACTCGGCGGCCGACTCGCTGGAGGACCTGCTGCGCCGCGAGGCCGGGCTGCAGCTCTCGCGCAACGGCGGCCCGGGCCAGAACGCGAGCGTGTTCATCCGCGGCAGCGCTGCCAACGGCACGGTGGTGCTGGTCGACGGTGTGCGCGTCGGCTCGGCGACGCTCGGCCAGGCCGAGTTCGAGGCGCTGGGGCTGGCGCAGATCGAGCGCATCGAGGTGCTGCGCGGCCCCGGCTCGAGCCTGTACGGCGCCGACGCGGTCGGCGGCGTGGTGCAGATCTTCACGCGCCGCGGGGAGGGTGCGCCACACCTGGCGGCGCACGCCGCGGTCGGCGACCTGAGGTCGGCCGAGAGCGACGCCTCGGTGGCCGGCACGATGGGCCGATTCGACTTCGCGACCTCGCTGTCGCGCGAGCGCAGCGCCGGCGTCTCGGCGCTGCGCCCGGGCGACCTGTTCGGCAACTTCAATCCCGACCGCGACGGCCACGGTCGCACCAGCGCGCAGGCGCGGGTCGGCTTCGCTCCGGCGGCCGGGCACCACATCGGCGCCAGCGTGTTCGAGAGCCGGCTCGACCAGCAGTTCGACAGCGCCGAGTTCGCGCCGCCGGACTTCCTGCCCGACGCGACGCCCGATTTCCGCAACCACCTCGTGACTCGCGTCGCCGCGCTCGACTACCACGGCGACCTCGGCCGCGGCCTGACGACCCGCCTGCAGCTCGCGCGCAGCGACGACGACCTGACCAGCGGCGGCCGGCTGCTCGACCGCTTCATCACGCGACGCGACCAGGCGACGTGGCAGAACGCCTGGAAGCCCGATGCCGACCAGCAGGTCGTGCTGGCGCTCGAGCGGCTGGTCGAGCGCGGCCGGTCGACGTCGTTCGCCGCCGACGTGCGGCGCGACGACGACGGCGTCGTGCTCGGCTACAGCGGCAAGTTCGGTCGCCATCTGCTGCAGGCCGACCTGCGCCGCGACGACGACTCGCAGTTCGGCGCAGTGACCACCGGGCGGCTCGGCTGGAGTCTCGAGGTGGCGCCGGGCTGGCGCGTGCGTGCGTTGACCGGCACGACCTTCCGCGCGCCCAGCTTCAACGACCTCTACTTTCCCGGCTTCGGCGTCGCCGGCTTGCAGCCCGAGCGCGGGCGCAGCGTCGAGGCCGGCCTCGTCTACCGGGCGGGCGAGACGAATGCGTCGGCGACGCTCTACCGCAACCGCGTGCGCGACCTGATCGCCTACGAGCCCGACCGCAGCTTCTGTCCGGCCGACCCGGCCTATGACTTCGGCTGCGCACGCAACGTCGGCCGCGCGCGCCTGCAGGGCGCGAGCCTGGCCGGTGCGCGCCGGTTCGGCGGCTGGCATCTGCAGGCGAGCGTCGACTTCCTCGATGCCAGCGACGAGGCCACCGGCGAGCGCCTGCCGCGACGCGCCGCTCACCAGGAAAGCCTGGCCGCCGACTGGCAGGCGCGCGGCGGCTGGAGCTACGGCGCCGCGCTGCTGGTGGTCGGCGCCCGCCCCGACGCCGGCAAGCAGCTCGGCGCCTACGCCACGCTCGACCTGCAGGCGCGCTGGCGCTTCGCGCCGCGATGGCGGCTCGAGGCCAGGCTGCAGAACGCGACCGACCGCGACATCGAACCGGTGCGCGACTACCGCTCGCCGGGACGGCAGGCCTGGGTCGGGCTGCGCTACGACGGCCGCGGGCTCTAGCTCCGTCAGCCCGGCGGGGGCGTCTTCGGCTGGTAGTCGCAGTTCGCCGCGACCGCGCAGCGCCAGCACTGCGGCTGGCGCGCGAGGCAGACGTAGCGCCCGTGCAGGATCAGCCAGTGATGCGCGTGCGGCAGGTAGCGCGGCGGTACGCGCTCCTGCAGCCGCTCCTCGACCTCCAGCGGGTTCCTGCCCGGCGCCAGGCCGGTGCGGTTGGCGACGCGAAAAACGTGCGTGTCGACGGCGATCGTCGGCTCGCCGAAGGCCACGTTGAGCACGACGTTGGCGGTCTTGCGCCCGACGCCGGGCAGCGCCTGCAGCGCTTCGCGGGTGCGCGGCACCGCGCCGCCGTGGCGTTCGACGAGCAGCCGGCAGGTCGCCAGCAGGTTCTTCGCCTTGGTGCGGAACAGGCCGATCGTCTTGATCTGCTCGATGAGCCGCGCCTCGCCCAGCGCGAGCATCTTCTGCGGCGTATCGGCGACCAGGAACAGGTGCCGCGTCGCCTTGTTGACGCCGGCGTCGGTCGACTGCGCCGACAGCACGACGGCGACCAGCAGCTCGAACGGGCTCGAATACTCCAGCTCGCTCGCCGGATGCGGATTGGCGGCGGCCAGCGTGGCGAAGAACGCCTCGACCTGCGCGGGTTTCATGAAGGCGGGGTGCCGCGGCGCGTGCGCGAGCGTTCGAGCATGGCTTCGATCATCACGCGCTTGCGCTGCAGTTCGGCCGGGTCGGCGATCGACGACGCGGCCTCGAGGTCGGCCAGCTTGCCCTCGGCCCGGGCCGCCAGACGCTCGTCGTTCTCGCAGCGCTCCCGCGCCAGGCGCTCGCGATGGAAGGCGTAGCGCCGGCGCGCCTCGCCCGCCTGCTCGGCGCTCCAGGCGTCCCAGCCGGTGTGCTCGCCCGTCACCGGCAGCATGGCGATGCAGTCGACCGGACACACCGGCACGCACAGCTCGCAGCCGGTGCACAGCGCCTCGATCACGGTGTGCATATGCTTGGAGGCGCCGACGATGCAGTCAACCGGGCAGGCCTTGATGCAAAGGGTGCAGCCGATGCACCAGTCCTCGTCGATGACGGCGAGCGCGCGCGGACCCTCGTGGCCGTTGTCCGGGTTGAGTGCGGCGACCGGCCGGCCGGCGATCCGTGACAGCCGCAGGATGCCCTCGGCGCCGCCGGGCGGGCACTGGTTGATCGGCGCGCCCGCGCCGATCGCCTCCGCATAGCCGCGGCAGTCGGGGTAGCCGCAGCGCGTGCACTGCGTCTGCGGCAGGGCGTCCTCGATCGCGTCGGCGAGGGTCGGGTCGGACACCGCTCGATTATCGGCGCCGCGTCGCGGGCTTCGCGGACGCGGTCGCGGCGCGGCGCGGCGACTTGCGCGCGGCGGCCTCGCGCAAGACCGCCTTCGACGGCGCGCCGTAGGTCGCGATGAAGCGGCGCACCTCCGGGTAGACCTTCTCGCGCCAGCGCCGTCCCGAGAAGATGCCGTAGTGGCCCGCGCCCTCGACGTCGTAGTGGAAGCGCCGGCTTTCCGGAATGCCGGTGCACAGCTCGTGGGCGGCGCGCGTCTGGCCGGCGCCTGAGATGTCGTCCAGCTCGCCTTCGATCGTCAGCAGCGCACTGCGGCGCAGGTCCTGCGGGCGCACCGGCTCGCCGTCGACGGCCCAGGTGCCGTTGACCAGCGCGAAGTCCTGGAACACGGTCTTTATGGTGTCGAGGTAGTACTCGGCGGGCATGTCGAGCACCGCGTTGTACTCGTCGTAGAAGCTGCGGTGGAACTCGGCGCTCTCCTCGTCGCCGCGCAGCAGGTCGAGGAAGTAGTCGTAGTGGCTCTTCAGGTGACGGTCCGGGTTCATGGCGATGAACCCGCTGTGCTGCAGGAAGCCGGGATAGACCGGGCGGCCGGCGCCGGGATAGTTCGACGGCACGCGATAGATGACGTTGTGCTCGAACCATTCGTGGCTCTTGTTCATCGCCAGGTTGTTGACGGCGGTCGGGCTCCTGCGGGCATCGATCGGCCCGCCCATCATCGTCAGCGTGCGCGGCGTCACCTCGCCGCGCGAGGCCAGCAGCGAGACGGCGGCGAGCACCGGCACCGTTGGCTGGCACACCGAGATCACGTTCACGTCCGGGCCGATGTGGCGGATGAACTCCTCCACATAGCGGACGTAGTCGTCGAGGTGGAACGGGCCGATGTCGGCGGGGACCATGCGCGCGTCGGTCCAGTCGGTGATGAACACCTTGTGGTGGCGCAGCAGGGCGCGCACCGTGTCGCGCAGCAGGGTGGCGTGATGGCCCGACAGCGGCGCGACGACCAGCACGGTGGCCTGCTCCTTCATGGCTGCGAGCTGCTTGGCGTTGTCGGTGAAGCGCTTGAAGCGCAGCAGCCGGCAGAACGGCTTCTTCAGCGCCACCTGTTCCTGCACCGCGACGTCGACGCCGTCGACGTTGACCGAGTTGATGTCGAACGGCGGCTTCTCGTATTCCTTGGCCAGCCGGTGCATCAGGTCGAAGCCGGCCGAGAAGCGGTGCGCCATCGGCGTGTGAGTGAACGGCGACAGCGGATGGTTGTACAGCTTGGCCGATGCGGCGGCGAACTCCGAAAACGGGCTCAGCAGCGCGCGCTGGGCTTCGTACAGTTGATACAGCATCGTTCGGCCTCCGCAGTGGCTCGGGTTGTTGGCCTGCGATGCCGGTCCGCACCCCACTACGGACCGCGCCGGCCGGATATCCCGGTCTTGTGCATCGCAGCAGCAACCAGTGTGCCCGATGTTTCAGCTGCAAGCGTCTGCGTGAAACCCCGATCCGCGTCGGGGTTCACGACAACGCCGCGAGGGCGCCGCTGTCGCCTCGGCGACAGTGCCCGATCAGATCACGCGCGCGATGGCCGACACGACGGCGTCGATGTTGCGGCTGTTCAGCGCGGCCACGCAGATGCGCCCCGAATCGACGCCGTAAATGCCGAACTCGCCGCGCAGGCGCTGCATCTGCGCGGCGTTCAGCCCCGAATAGCTGAACATGCCGCGCTGCCGGGTGATGTAGCCCAGGTCGCCCTGCACGCCGGCGGCGGCCAGCTTGTCCTGCAGGGCGCGACGCATCTGCTTGATGCGCTGGCGCATGCCGGCCAATTCCTCCTCCCACAGCGCGCGCAGCGCCGGCGTCGTCAGCACGGTGGTGACGACCTGGGCGCCGTGCGTCGGCGGGTTCGAGTAGTTGGTGCGGATCATCACCTTGAGCTGGCTCAGCACCCGCGCCGCCTCGTCGGGCGTGGCGCAGACGACCGACAGCGCGCCGACGCGCTCGCCGTACAGCGAGAAGCTCTTGGAGAACGAGGTCGAGACGAGGAAATCGACGCCGGCGTCGAGAAACCGGCGCACCACCGCGCCGTCCTCGGCGATGCCGTCGCCGAAGCCCTGGTATGCCATGTCGAGGAAGGCGACCAGCCCGCCAGCCTTGACCGCCGCGACGACCTGCGCCCACTGCTCGGCGGTCGGGTCGTAGCCGGTCGGGTTGTGGCAGCAGGCATGCAGGACGACGATGGTCCCGGCCTGCGCTCGCTGCAGCGCGCCCAGCATGCCGGCGAAGTCGATGCCGCGACGCGCTGCGTCGTAGTACGGATAGGTGGCGACGGCGAAGCCGGCGTTGCCGAACAGCGCGCGGTGGTTCTCCCAGCTCGGATCGCTGATGAGCACCTGCGCCGCCGGGTTGACCCGATGCAGGAAGTCGGCGCCGATCTTCAGGCCGCCGGTGCCGCCCAGCGCCTGCGCGGTGGCGATGCGCCGCTCCTTGACAGCGGCGCTGTCGTCGCCAAATACCAGGCCTTGCACCGCGCGGTCGTAGGCGGCGATGCCGTCGATCGGCAGGTAGCCGCGCGGCCGCGGCGTCTGCGCGAGCAGCCGCTCGGCCTCGACCAGGCACGCGAGCAGCGGCAGCTTGCCTTCGTCGTCGTAATAGACCCCGACGCCGAGGTTGACCTTGTTCGGATTCGCGTCGGCGGCGAACTGTTCGTTCAGCCCGAGGATCGGGTCGCGCGGGGCCAGTTCGACGGCGTCGAAGAGCGGCATGGGAATTCCGTTTGTCGGTTACGCTAATCGATTCGATTCTAGTTGTTGAGTTGCAGGGGAGTGCGATGTCTGCCGAGGTTGCCGAAGCGAGGCCCGAGCTGCCCGCGGGCGAGTTCGTGAGCTTTTCCGGGTCGCCCTTCCAGCTGTTCATGCCGTACCCGCCGGCGGGCGACCAGCCCGAGGCGATCGAGCGGCTGGTCGAGGGCGTGAAGGACGGCCTGGCGTGGCAGACGCTGCTCGGTGTCACCGGCTCGGGCAAGACCTTCACCATGGCCAACGTGATCGCGCGGCTGGGCCGGCCGGCGATCGTGTTCGCGCCCAACAAGACGCTGGCCGCGCAGCTGTACGCCGAGTTCCGCGAATTCTTCCCGAAGAACGCGGTCGAGTACTTCGTCAGCTACTACGACTATTACCAGCCCGAGGCCTACGTTCCGCAGCGCGACCTGTTCATCGAGAAGGACAGCGCCATCAACGAGCACATCGAGCAGATGCGGCTGTCGGCCACCAAGAGCCTGCTCGAGCGCCGCGACGTGGTCATCGTCGCCACGGTGAGCGCGATCTACGGCATCGGCAAGCCCGAGGACTACACGCAGATGCGGCTGATCGCGCGCGCCGGCGACCGCGTCGGCCAGCGCGACCTGATCGCGCAGCTGGTGCGCATGCAGTACACCCGCAACGAGGTCGAATTCGGTCGCGGCACCTTCCGCGTGCGCGGCGACACGATCGACGTCTTCCCCGCCGAGCACTCCGAGCTGGCGCTGCGCATCGAGCTGTTCGACGACGAGATCGAGTCGCTGGCGCTGTTCGACCCGCTCACCGGCAAGATGCGGCAAAAGGTGCCGCGCTTCGTCGTCTACCCGTCGAGCCACTACGTCACGCCGCGCGAGCAGGTGCTGCGCGCCATCGACGGCATCAAGGTCGAGCTGCGCGAGCGGCTGGCCGAGCTGGTCGCGGCCGGCAAGCTGGTCGAGGCGCAGCGCCTCGAGCAGCGCACCCGCTTCGACCTCGAGATGCTGCAGGAAGTCGGCCACTGCAAGGGCATCGAGAACTACACCCGCCACCTGTCGGGCGCGGCGCCCGGCGAGCCGCCGCCGACGCTGGTCGACTACCTGCCGGCCGACGCGCTGATGTTCCTCGACGAGTCGCACGTGCTGATCGGCCAGCTCGGCGGCATGTTCAACGGCGACCGTTCGCGCAAGACGGTGCTGGTCGAGTACGGCTTTCGGCTGCCGTCGGCGCTCGACAACCGGCCGCTCAAGTTCGAGGAGTTCGAACGCAAGATGCACCAGGCGATCTTCGTCTCGGCGACGCCGGCCGACTACGAGAAGGCGCATGCCGGTCAGGTCGTCGAGCAGCTGGTGCGGCCGACCGGGCTGGTCGACCCGGAGGTCGAGGTGCGGCCGGCCGCGACCCAGGTCGACGACGTCCTGCAGGAGATCCGCGAGCGCGTCCAGGCCGGCGAGCGCGTGCTCATCACCACGCTGACCAAGCGCATGGCCGAGCAGCTCACCGACTACCTCGCCGACAACGGCGTCAAGGTGCGCTATCTGCACAGCGACATCGACACGGTCGAGCGCGTCGAGATCCTGCGCGACCTGCGGCTGGGCACCTTCGACGTGCTGGTCGGCATCAACCTGCTGCGCGAGGG
>JBLMVT010000382.1:0-6300 GCA_050256835.1 Betaproteobacteria bacterium
AAATGGAACGAGGGCGAGCTCATTCGCGGTGATACGGATGCCCGGCCGACAGCGACCAGGCGCGGTACAGCGCCTCGGCGAGAAGCACGCGCACGAACGCGTGCGGCAGCGTCAGGTCCGAGAGGCGCAGCGTCTCGTCCGCGGAAGCCTTCAGCGCGGGGTCGAGCCCGTCGGGGCCGCCGACCAGCAGCGCCGCGTCGCGGCCTGCGTCGCGCCAGGCCTGCAACCGTGCCGCGAGCCGCGGCGTGTCGACGCGCTCGCCGCGTTCGTCGAGCACGATGCGCCTGATGCCCCTGGCCTGCGCCAGAGCGGCCTCGATGCGCATGCGTTCGGCAGCCAGCAGCGCGGCGACGCCGCGCCCGCCGCCGCGCGACTCGGCCTTGACCGCCTTCAGCTCGAGCCGCAGTTCAGACGGGAAGCGGCGCGCATAGTCTTCGAATGCCGCCACCGCCCACGCCGGCTGGCGCTGGCCGACGGCGACGAGCAGCAGCCGCATGCTGCTTCAGCGGCGCGGCGCGGGCTTCTTCTTCGCGGCGGCGCGGCGCGGCGCGGACGCCTTCTTCGCTGGTGGCCGGGCAACGCTGCCCTTGGTGCCCGTCGTGCGCGTCACGCCGGGCCGCGGCGCGGCCTTGCGTCGCGCCGGCGCCTTCTTCGCCGCCGGCTGCCTGGCGGTCGCCTTCTTCGCCGGCGCCTTCTTCACCGGCGCGTTCCTCGCCGTCGCCTCGTGCTGCGGCGCGCGGGCCTGGCCATCGGGCCGCGCGACCGTGCCGGCGCCGAGCTTCATGCGCACCGGCTTGGCGCCCCAGATCTCCTCGAGGTGGTAGTAGTCGCGGATCGCCGGCTGCATGATGTGCGCGACCGCGGCGCCACAGTCGACGATGATCCACTCGCCGTTTTCCTCGCCCTCCATGCGCGGGACGGGGAAGCCGCCGGCCTTGACCGCTTCACGCACGCTGCTGGCCAGCGCCTTGGTCTGCCGGTTGCTCGTTCCCGAGGCGATGATCACCCGCTCGAACAGCGGACTCAGTTGCTCGGTGTTGAAGACGGCGATGTTCTGGGCCTTGACGTCTTCCAGACCGTCGACGATGGCGCGTTGCAGCTTGCGGATGTCCAATCAGGCGTGTCCCGAGTAGAGGTGGTGGCGGTCAATATAGCGCGCCACCGCGAGTGGCACCATCGACGCGAGCGGCGCCACGCCGGCGCGCAGCGCGGTCGAGGCGTGCGGCATCGGCGCCAGCACGATCGGCACCATGCGGTGTGGCAGCGCGGCCAGCGCCGGGTCGGCCTGCGGGGCCGCGCCCGCACGCGCCGCCACCGCCAGCGTGACGAGCGGCAGCAGCTCGCGCCAGCCGTGCCAGGTCGCGAGCCGTGCGTACTGGTCCTGGCCGATGATGAGGAACCATTCGTTGCCGGGTTCGCGCGAGCGCAGTTCGCGCACCGTGTCGAGCGTGTAGCTCGGGCCCGGGCGCTCCAGCTCGCTGCGCTCGAGCACGAAGCGCGGCTCGCCGGCGATCGCCAGCTCGACCATCGCGGCGCGGTGGGCCGCATCGGTCAGCGCGCGCACCCCGGTCTTCTGCCACGGCTGGCCGGCCGGGATCCACAGCAGGCGGTCGAGGCCGAGCTGGTCCAGCGCGGCGCGCGCCAGCGCGAGGTGCGCGTCGTGCGGCGGGTCGAAGGTGCCGCCGAACAGGCCGATGCGCCGGGGCACGCTCACCCTTGGAGCCAGTCGCGCGGCGGCAGGAAGTCCGCGTAGAGGCGCGCCTCGGGCGTGCCCGGCTCGGGATGCCAGTCGTAGCGCCAGGCGGCCAGCGGCGGCATCGACATCAGGATCGATTCGGTGCGGCCGCCCGACTGCAGCCCGAAATGCGTGCCGCGGTCCCACACCAGGTTGAACTCGACGTAGCGCCCGCGCCGGTAGAGCTGGAAGTCGCGTTCGCGCGCGCCGTACGGCGTGTCGCGGCGGCGGCGCACGATCGGCAGCCAGGCGTCGAGGAAGGCGTCGCCGACGGCGCGCGTCAGCGCGAAGCCGCCGTCGAAGCCGAGCTCGGCGAAGTCGTCGTAGAAGATGCCGCCGATGCCGCGCGCCTCGCCGCGGTGCTTCAGGAAGAAGTACTCGTCGCACCAGCGCTTGAAGCGCGGGTACTTGTCGGCGCCGAAGGAGCTGAGCGCGTCGCGGCAGGTGCCATGGAAGTGGCGCGCGTCGTCCTCGAACCCGTAGCAGGGCGTCAGGTCCATGCCACCGCCGAACCATGTCACCGGCTCGCGGCCGGCGGGCAGCGCGGCGATCATGCGCACGTTCATGTGCACCGTCGGCACATAGGGGTTGCGCGGGTGGAACACCAGCGACACGCCGGTCGCCTCGAACGGCGCGCCGGCGAGCTCCGGGCGATGCTGCGTCGCCGACGCCGGCAGCGCCGGCCCGGTGACGTGGCTGAAGCCGCAGCCGCCGCGCTCGAGCAGCGCGCCGTTCTCGACGATGCGCGAGATGCCATCGCCCTGCAATGCACTCTCGACCGGGCGCGTCCAGGCGTCGCGCACGAACGGCATGCCGTCCTCGGCCTCGACGGCGGTGACGATGCGCGACTGCAGCCCGAGCAGCCAGTCGCGCACCGCCTGCGTCGGCGCCGTCATCGCTTCACCGCACGATGGCCGATGTCGTGCCGGTACTGCATGCCGGCAAAGCGGATACCGGCCGCGACCTCGTAGGCGCGCTGCTGCGCCTGCTTCACCGAGTCGCCGAGCGCCGTCACGCACAGCACGCGTCCGCCCGCGGTGACGATGCGGCCGCCCTCCTCGCGCGTGCCGGCGTGGAACACCACCGCGTCGTCGGCCTCGGCCGGCAGGCCCTCGATGGCGTCGCCCAGGCGCGGCGTGCCGGGGTAGTTCGCGGCGGCCAGCACGACGCCGAGCGCGATGCGGCGGTCCCACTGCAGTTCGACCTTGTCCAGGCTTCCGTCGCTGGCGTGCAGCAGCACCTCGAACAGGTCGCTCTTGAGCCGCATCAGGATCGGCTGCGTCTCCGGGTCGCCGAGGCGGGCGTTGAACTCGAGCGTCTTCACCCCGCCGGCGGCGTCGATCATCAGTCCGGCGTACAGGAAGCCGCTGAACGGCACGCCATCGCGCGCCATGCCGGCCAGCGTCGGCATGACGATCTCGTGCATCACCTTGGCGTGCACGTTCGGCGTGACAACCGGCGCGGGCGAGTACGCGCCCATGCCGCCGGTGTTCGCTCCGGTGTCGCCGTCGCCGATGCGCTTGTGGTCCTGGCTGGTCGCCAGCGGCAGCGCGTGCGTGCCGTCGGCCAGCACGATGAAGCTGGCTTCCTCGCCGTCGAGGAACTCCTCGACGACGACGCGCGCGCCGGGCACGCCGAGCATGGCGTCGATCGCCGCGTGCGCCTCGGCGACCGTCGCAGCGACGACGACTCCCTTGCCAGCGGCCAGCCCGTCGGCCTTGACGACGATCGGCGCGCCGTGGCGCTCGACGTGGGCATGCGCCTGCGCGGCGTCGCTGAAGGCGGCGTAGAGCGCGGTCGGGATGCCGTGGCGCTGCATGAAGTCCTTGGCGAAGGCCTTCGAGCTTTCGAGCTGCGCCGCGGCCTGCGTCGGCCCGAAGATGCGCAGGCCGCGCGCGCGGAAGGTGTCGACCACGCCGGCGGCCAGCGGCGCCTCGGGGCCGACGACGGTGAGCGCGACGCGTTCGCGCTGCGCGAAGTCGGCCAGCGCCCCGATGTCGGTGATCGGCACGTTCTTCAGCCGCGGGTCACGCGCCGTCCCGCCGTTGCCCGGCGCCACGTAGACGAGTTGCACGCGCGGCGACGCCGCCAGCTTCCACGCCAGCGCATGCTCGCGGCCGCCGCCGCCGATGACGAGGACTTTCACTTCGGGGTTCGCCTTCAGTAGTGCAGCCGGAAGAACAGCAGCCAGCTCACGTAGCCGATCAGCACCAGCACGACCGGCAGGATCAGCGCCAGCACGCGGCGCGCCCGGCGCTGCAGTTCGGCCGCGCGCTCGTTGACGTCCTTGGCCAGATCGAGGTTGCCGCGCGCGCGCGCGACGATCTCGCGCTGCGCGTCGAGCGCCTCGCGCTGCAGCGCCAGCGCCTCGCGCTGCAGGGCGATCGCCTCGCGCTTCAACGCGTTGGCCTCGTCGAGGAGCTGTTCGACGCGCTCCATCGCATCACAGGTCGATGTCGGCGTTGTGGTAGACGGCCTGCACGTCGTCGAGGTCTTCCAGCACGTCGAGCAGCTTGCGCATGCGCTCGGCGTCCTCGCCGGCCAGCTCGACCATGTTCTCGGCGCGCATCGTCACCTCGGCGACCTCGGGCTTCAGGCCGGCGGCCTCGAGCGCGGCCTTCACCGCCTCGAAATCGGCCGGGGCGCACAGCACCTCCACGGTGCCGTCGTCGTCGGTCAGAACGTCCTCGGCGCCGGCGTCGAGCGCGGCCTCCATCACCTTGTCCTCGCTGGTGCCGGGCGCGAACACGAACTGCCCGACGTGGCGGAACTGGAACGCCACCGAGCCTTCGCTGCCGAGGTTGCCGCCGTACTTCGAGAACGCATGCCGCACCTCGGCGACCGTGCGCACGCGGTTGTCGGTCATGCAGTCGACGATCACCGCCGCGCCGCCGATGCCGTAGCCCTCGTAGCGGATCTCCTCGTAGGCGACGCCTTCCTGCGCCCCGGTGGCCTTGTCGATGTTGTACTTGACGCGGTCGGCCGGCATGTTGGCGGCCTTGGCCTTGTCGATCGCCAGCCGCAGCCGCGGGTTCATCGCAGGGTCGCCGCCGCCCGACCGCGCGGCGACGACGATCTCACGGATGACGCGCGTCCAGACCTTGCCGCGCTTCTCGTCCTGCCGGCCCTTGCGGTGCTGGATGTTGGCCCATTTGCTGTGTCCGGCCATGATCGAGGGGCGTCTTCTTCACGTGTGGCGACGAGGTCAATTCTAAGTGGCGGACCATCTGCGCTATCGTTTCGCCCTGTCTGACGAGGACCCGCGATGGCCGAACCGATCCTGCTCGCGCGCCGCGACGCCACCGAATGCTTCCTGCTGCCCGCGCTGGCCAACCGCCACGGGCTGATCACCGGCGCCACCGGCACCGGCAAGACGGTGACGCTGCAGACGCTGGCCGAGGGCTTCAGCCGGCGCGGCGTCCCGGTGTTCATGGCCGACGTGAAGGGCGACCTCACCGGCATCACGCAGAAGGGCACCATCGGCGACAAGATGGCCAAGGTGCTCGCCGACCGCAAGATCGACCCGCCCAAGCCGCAGGCCTGCCCGGCAACGCTGTGGGACGTGTTCGGCGAGCAGGGGCACCCGGTGCGCGCCACCGTTTCCGACATGGGCCCGCTGCTGCTCAGTCGCATGCTCGCGCTCAACGAGGTCCAGGCCGGCGTGCTTCAGCTCGCCTTCAAGATCGCCGACGACCACGGCCTGCTGCTGCTCGACCTGAAGGACCTGCGCGCGATGCTGCAGCACGTCGGCGACAACGCCGCGCAATACCAGACCGAGTACGGCAACGTCAGCGCCGCGAGCATCGGCGCGATCCAGCGCGGGCTGCTGCAGATCGAGCAGCAGGGCGGCGACAGGTTCTTCGGCGAGCCGATGCTCGACATCGCCGACTTCATGCAGACCATCGAAGGCCAGGGCGTGGTGAACATCCTCGCCGCCGACAAGCTGCTCGAGGCGCCGCGCCTGTACGCCACCTTCCTGCTGTGGCTGCTGTCGGAGCTGTTCGAGCGGCTGCCCGAGGTCGGCGACCTCGACCAGCCCAAGCTGGTGTTCTTCTTCGACGAGGCGCACGTGCTGTTCGACGAGGCGCCGAAGGCGCTGCTCGAGCGCATCGAACTGGTCGTGCGGCTGGTGCGCAGCAAGGGCGTCGGCGTCTACTTCGTGACGCAGAACCCGCTCGACATCCCCGACAGCGTGCTGGCGCAGCTCGGCAACCGCGTGCAGCACGCGCTGCGCGCCTTCACGCCGCGCGACCAGAAGGCGGTCAAGGCGGCGGCCACGACGATGCGCGAGAACCCTGGCCTCGACATCGAGCGCGCGATCACCGAGCTCGCGGTCGGCGAGGCGCTGGTCAGCCTGCTCGACGCCAAGGGCCAGCCGAGCCCGACCGAGCGCGTCTTCGTCATCCCGCCGGGCAGCCAGATCGGCCCGATCACGCCCGAGCAGCGCAAGGCGCTGATCGCCGGCTCGCTGGTCGCGGGCACCTACGAGAAGACGGTCGACCGCGAGTCGGCGTACGAGAAGCTGAAGGAACGCGCGGTGGCCGGCGCCAACGCCGCGGCCAAGG
>JBLMVT010000383.1:0-2599 GCA_050256835.1 Betaproteobacteria bacterium
GCGCGCGCGCCGCGCGGCGTGCGGCTTGCGGTCGTCGTGCCGGGCGGCGCCGCGGCCGCACCGGCGAGCGAGGCGCCGCTGGCGCAGACCGCATGATCCGCGTCATGCTGGTCGACGACCATGCGCTGGTGCGCATGGGGTTTCGCATGCTGCTGGCGAGCGCGAGCGGCGGCGAGGCGGTCGAGGTCGTCGCCGAGGCGGGCAGCGGCGAGCAGGCCTGCCAGGAGTACGCCCGCGTGCGTCCGGACGTCGTCGTGATGGACCTGTCGATGCCCGGCATGGGCGGGCTCGAGGCGGTGCGCCGCCTGCTGGCGCAGGACGCCAAGGCCAGGGTGCTCGCGCTGTCGGCACACGAGGACACGGCGCACCCGCGCCGCGTGCTGCGCGCCGGCGCGCTCGGCTACCTGGCCAAGCGCAGCGCGCCCGAGGCGCTGATCGCCGCCGTGACTGCGGTGGCGCGCGGCGAGCGCTACCTCGACGCGCAGACGGCGCAGGCGCTGGCGGTGGCCCAGCTCGAGGGCGAGGCGAGCCCCGCCGAACGGCTTTCCGAGCGCGAGTTCTCGGTCTTCATCCAGCTCGCCCGCGGCATGAGCGTGGCGCAGATCGCCGACAACCTGAAGCTCTCGCCGAGCACCGTCGGCACCCACCTGTACCACGTCAAGCAGAAGCTCGGCGCGAGCAACCAGTCCGAGCTGACGCTGGTGGCGCTGCGCTGGGGGCTGATCACGGCGTGAGCCCTCGCGGCGAGCGACTCAGAACTTCATCTTCAGGCTGACCCCGAGCGCCCAGGCGCCGCGGCGCTCGCTGGCCGGATCCGGGCGCGGCCAGAAGTGGCCGACGACGATCCCGCCGATGAGCCAGTCCTTGTGCACCGGCTGCTCCCAGCGCGACTGCACTCCGTAGTCGCTGGCGCCGACGCCCGAGTCCTGCTGGCCGTTGACGACGCCCTCGACCGACAGCAGCCGCTGGTCGCCGAACGCCTGGTACGCGCCCAGCAGGCTCGACCAGACGAATTTCGGCAGCTCCTGAGTGACCGTGGCCGAGTTGATCCAGCGTGCGGCCAGCGTCGGCGAGAAGGCATGCTCGTACGAGAACGAGGTGGTCGAGCCGATGCGGTCGGCCACCGTCCAGAACACCGTCTGGCGGAACTCGAGCTTGCTGTCCGTGCCGACCAGCCAGCGGTTGCGGTAGCGCGCCTGGGCGTACGGCTTGAGTCCGCCGCGGACGCCGAGCCGGAAGTCGACGGCATCGTTGAGCGATCGTCCGAGGCCGGCGAAGAACGAGCGCTCCCTGGGCGCCGCCGTGGTCAGCTGGTCCTGGCGCGACAGCGCACCCGGCTTGTCGGTGACGACCTCGCGCTCGTCGTCGCGGCCGACGAAGAGGTAGGTCAGCTTCTCGATGTTCGGCAGGCGGAACCGCGCATCGAAGCGCACGTTGAGGTCGGGGTGTTCACGCTGCCGTGTGAGCAGGCCGACGCTCAGGCGTCCGTCGGTCACCTTGCCGCCGTCCTCGAAAGGCCGGTCGCCGAACCAGCTGTCGACGTTGCGGGCGAGCCAGACGGCCATCGATCGCACCGAGCTGCGCGCGGACTCCATCACCACGTCGGCCTCGGCCGGCGCCGCGGAGCGATCGTCCACGGCCGGCACGCTCGGCGCAGGCGGGGCCGGCGGTGCCCCCGCGCACCCGGCCAGCAGCACCAGAAGGAGCACCGCGATGCGGTGGGCGGCGCACATCGACACGACCCACTGTACCGCGTCCGCTACGGGTCCCTCATCGTCCGCATCGAATCGGTCCGGCGACTATTCGCACAACGGAGGAACCAAGCCGGTTTCTCGAGGCTCAACGCCGGGAGGCCGGATTACTCACCGAGGAGACATGATGTTCAAAGGTTTCATGACAGGCGTTGCATCGACGCTCGCCCTCGCCTTGGTCTGCGTCTATGCGCTCGTGCGCAGCGGGCTGATTCCGGCCAACGCCGATGCAAAGCCCGGCGCGCTGGAGACCTGGATGGCCAGCACGTCGCTCGATGCGACATTGAATCGATACGCCCCGAAGGATCAGAACCCCGTGGCGCTCACCGACCAGAACCTGCTCGAAGGCGTGCGGCTCTTCGCGCGCAATTGCGCTGTCTGTCATGGCTCTGCCGGCGGGGATGCGTCTGCATCGCCGATAGCGAAGGGCCTGTATCAGAAGCCGCCCCAATTGGCGACTGCGGGAGTCGAAGATGACCCGGAAGGCGAGACCTTCTGGAAGGTCAAGCATGGCATTCGACTCACGGGCATGCCTTCGTTCGGACGGTCTCTCAGCGACCGGGACATCTGGACACTCGCGCTCTTGCTCAAGCACCTGGACAAGCTGCCGCCGTCGGTTCAGCAGGCCTGGCAGCAGGTTCGCAACTGGCCGCCGGAGGTGAAGTAGTCACTCGCGATGCCCGCGGTTGGCCGATCCGGACCTCCCATGGCTGCCATGCCGGGCGTCGGCTAGAGTCCCCGCCAGCAACCGGCGGCCGGCGGCGCGCCGGTCTCGCCGGCGCGCCCCGGTCAGCTGGCTGGCGCGACGTCGCGCGCGGCCGGGCAGCCCGGCAGGCCGGTGGTCGCCC
>JBLMVT010000384.1:0-6559 GCA_050256835.1 Betaproteobacteria bacterium
ATGGTCGACCGCGACGACCCGAACAAGGTGCACGACGTCGGCCAGGTCGGCGAGATCGAGTCGATCGACCCGAGCGTCGTCAAGGCGCTGCAGGACGACCAGTTCATCCCGGTGATCTCGCCGCTCGGCTTCGGCAGCGAGAACGAGAACTACAACATCAACGCCGACGTTGTCGCCGGCAAGCTTGCCGAGGTGCTGAAGGCCGAGAAGCTGATGCTGCTCACCAACACGCCGGGCGTGCTCGACAAGAACGGCCGGCTGCTCACCAACCTGTCGGCGCGCGAGATCGACGACCTGTTCGCCGACGGCACGATCTCCGGCGGCATGCTGCCGAAGATCTCGTCGGCGCTCGACGCCGCCAAAGGCGGCGTTAATAGCGTGCACATCATCGACGGCCGCGTACCGCACGCGATGCTGCTCGAGATCCTGACCGATCAGGCGTACGGCACGATGATCCGCTCGCACTGATGAACGACCTCGGCGCGCTCGGCTTCGCGCTGCCGAGCCCGGCCTACCTGTTCGGCGCGATCGTCTTCGGCGTCGTCGGCTGGGCCGCCTGGCGCTGGGGCCGCAAGGCCGAGCGGCCGCGCGCGAAATGGATTGGTGTGGCGCTCATGCTCTATCCGTACGCGGTGTCGCGCACCTGGCTGCTCTACGCGATCGGCGCCGTCCTTTGCGCCGCGCTGTTCCTCGACCATGTCGGCTGAGGCGCTCGCGGCCGGCCGCCGCGTCTGGCTGTTCGACCTCGACAACACGCTGCACGACGCCTCGCATGCCGCCTTCGGCATGCTCGACGCCTCGATCAACGACTACATCGCGCGCGAACTCGGCCTCGAGGCCGATGCCGCCGACCGCCTGCGCCGCCACTACTGGCACCGCTACGGCGCGACGCTGCTCGGGCTCGAGCGCCATCACGGCGTCCGGGCCGCGCACTACCTCGAGCAGACGCACCGGCTGCCGGGCCTCGAGGAGCAGCTGCGCGCCAGCCGCCACGACCGCGCCGCGCTGGCGCGGCTGCGCGGGCGCAAGTACGTGTTGACCAACGCGCCGCTGGGCTACGCGCGGCGCGTGCTCGATGCGCTCGGCCTCGCGCCGCTGTTCGACGGCGTGATCGCGATCGAGCGCATGCGCATGTTCGGCCGCCTGCGTCCCAAGCCCGACGCGCGCATGCTGCGCTTCGTGCTGGCCCGGCTCGACCTCGTGCCCGCGCGCTGCGTGCTGGTCGAGGACACGCTGGCGCACCAGCGCGCGGCGCGCTCGGTCGGCCTGCGTGCGGTGTGGATGCAACGCTACATCCGCGGCAATTCGCACGGCCCCGAGGTGGGCGTGCGCCGCTGCACGAGGCCCGCATACGTCTATGCGAGAATCAATTCGATACATCAACTGCGCCGAATGTGACCACCCACAGCGCCTCGCCGCATCCGGCCGAGACCGACGGCCTGGCCGACAGCGACCCGACGGCCGACGCGCTGCCAGCGGGCGAGGGTGCGGCGGCGCCGACGCGCAAGCGGCCCAGGCCGGGGGAGCGCCGCGTGCAGATCCTGCAGGCGCTGGCGTCGATGCTCGAACAGCCCGGCGCCGAGCGCGTCACCACCGCGGCGCTGGCGGCTCGGCTCGACGTGAGCGAAGCCGCGCTGTACCGCCACTTCGCCAGCAAGGCGCAGATGTTCGAGGGACTGATCGAGTTCATCGAGTCGAGCGTGTTCACGCTGGTCAACCAGATCGGCGAGCGCGAGCCCGAGGGCGGCGTGCAGGCGCAGAAGATCCTCACCGTGCTGCTGCAGTTCTGCGAGCGCAACCCGGGCATGACGCGCGTCATGGTCGGTGACGCGCTGGTGTTCGAGCACGAGCGGTTGCTCGCCCGCATGAACCAGTTCTTCGACCGCATCGAGTCGCAGCTGCGGCACAGCCTCAAGCTCGCCGCCGAGGCGCACGGCTCGACCACCCCGACGGTCGACGCGCAGGCGCAGGCCTCGGTGCTGACCGGCTTCGCGGTCGGTCGCCTGCAGCGCTACGCGCGCTCGGGTTTCCGGCGCAGCCCGACCGAACACCTCGACGCGGCGCTGCGCCTGCTGATCGGCTGAGCCTCGCCGCCGTCAGGCCCCGATCCGGTCGGCCAGCGCGCGCAGCAGTGCCGCGCCGTTGCCGCGCCAGGCGCTGCCGTGCATGCAGGCGAGCGTCAGCGGCTCGGTCGCGGCCATCCGCTCGAGCTGCCGGCGCGAGTCCGGGGCGTGCGCGAAATAGTCCATCTGCGCGCGCATCGCCTCGCTCGGCCCGAGGATGTCGGCCTCGGTCAGCGCGGCGTGCTCGTGCCCGGGCTGGGTGAACAGGTCGCCGCACAGCAGCGTGCGTGTGGTGGCCTCGAAGGCGTAGCCGCACTCCCAGCCGTGCGGCAGATGCGGGGCGTCGATCCAGCGCAGACGGTGGCGGCCGAGGTCGAGCAGCTCGCCGTCGGCGAGCGCGCGCGGCGCGCGGTCGGCAAGGTCGGCGATCGACACCATCGCCGCGATCCGAGAGCACACGGGCACCGCCTCGGGCGCCGCGGCGAGCCAGTCGTTGAGCGAGCCGCATTCGTCGGCCTCGACGTGCGACAGAGCGACGAACGCCAGCCGGCGCGCCGGCAGCACGCGCTCCAGCGCCGCGCGCACCGACGCGAACAGGCGCCGCGGGCCGGTGTGGAACAGCAGCGCTCGCTCGTCGTCGACGAGGTACTGGTTGAACGTGAAGCCGCCGGGAATCACCGAGGGCGGGACGGGGGTCGACAGGCGGTAGATGCCGTCGGCGACTTCGTCGATCGAGGTGGTGGGGTCACTCATGGTTGCGTTTCTCCGCGGGGATGAGCTGCCGTAGTGCGGCGCTGGCGGCGCGCATCGCGGCGGGGTTGTCGCCGCCCAGGGCGGCATGGAGCTGCTGCCAGCCGGCGAAGCCGAGCAGCAGCATGACGAGGGCCTTGGTCGGCGGCGCCGGCGCGGCGCCGAACAGCGGCGCCAGGACCGCGAGGGCGAGCCGTTCGTCGGTGCGCTGCCGATCCTGCATTGCCGCGGCCAGTTCGGGAAACCGCGGCGCGTCGATCGCCGACCATCGCAGCCACGGCGCGAAGTGCGCGTGGCGCCGGTAGACGGCCTCAACCAGCCGCTCGACGCGTTGCTCGGACGGCGCGCCGAGCAGCGCCGCCTCGTCGAGCGGCGGCGCCGCCTGCTCGACCAGACCCATGCAGTGCGGCAGCAGCGCGGCGCGCGTCGGGAAGTGCTTGTACACCGTGGGCACGGCGACGCCCGCGCGCTCGGCGATCTGCGCGTGCGAGGTGGCGAGGCTGCCCTGCTCGGCGTGCAGCTCGACCGTGGCGGCGACGATGCGGCGCACGGTCTCGGCCATCGCGGCCTGCCGCACCGCGCTGCGGTAGCGGCGTGGGCGCGGGGTCTGGCGGGTGCGTGGCATGATTGAGATGAGATTAGTTAAATTGAATTTAGTACGAATTCAATGAAAATTCAAGTGCGCTCGCCGTGCCGCGGCCGCGTCGGGGGCGCCGCTACACTGCGGCTCCCGTTCCGTCGCTGCCCGCCGCCCGCATGTCCGCCCCGACCGAAACCTGGCTGCCGCTCGTCGCCCGCATCGAGGCGTTGCTGACGCGGCTCGAGGCGGTGCTGCCGCGTGCGCCGGCGGCGCCCGACTGGGGCGCCTCGATCGCGTTCCGCCTGCGGCGGCGCGGCAGCAACGGCGTGCTCGAGCCGGTGCGCCACGTGGCGACGATCCGGCTCGCCGACCTGAAGGAGGTCGACGCGCAGAAGGAACGGCTGGTGCGCAACACCGAGCAGTTCGTCGCCGGCCGGCCGGCCAACAACGTGCTGCTGACGGGCGCGCGCGGCACTGGAAAGAGCTCGCTCATCAAGGCCTGCCTGAACGAGTTCGCGCCCCGCGGGCTGCGGCTGATCGAGGTCGACAAGACCGACCTGGTCGACCTGCCCGACCTGGTCGACCTGGTCGCCGAACGGCCCGAGCGCTTCGTCGTGTTCTGCGACGACCTTTCCTTCGACGAGGGCGAGCCCGGTTACAAGGCCTTGAAGTCGGTGCTCGACGGCTCGGTCGCCGAGGCCAGCGAGAACGTGCTGATCTACGCCACCAGCAACCGCCGCCACCTCCTGCCCGAGTACCTGAAGGAGAACCTGAGCTATCAGCACACCGAGGACGGCGAAGTCCATCCCGGCGAGGCGGTCGAGGAGAAGGTGTCGCTGTCCGAGCGCTTCGGCCTGTGGGTCAGTTTCTATCCGTTCAGCCAGGACGAGTACCTGGCGATCGTCGCGCAGTGGCTGCGTCATTTCGGCGCCGGTGAGGACGCCATCGCCGCGGCGCGGCCCGAGGCGCTGGTGTGGGCGCTCGAGCGCGGCTCGCGCTCGGGGCGCGTCGCCTGGCAGTTCGCGCGCGACCACAGCGGCCGGCCGGCATGACGGCGGCCGCGGACGAGCGCACGCCGGTCGACGTGGCGGTCGGCGTGTTGCTCGACGCCGAGGGCCGCTTCCTGCTCACCTCGCGCCCGGCCGGCAAGGTGTACGCCGGTCACTGGGAGTTTCCGGGCGGCAAGATCGAGCCGGGCGAGTCGGTCGAGCAGGCGCTGCGTCGCGAGCTGCACGAGGAACTGGGCATCGACATCGCCGGCGCCGAGCCGTGGAAGATCGAACTGGTCGACTACCCGCACGCCCGCGTGCGGCTGCATTTCTGCAAGGTGCGCGCGTGGTCGGGGGTGTTCGAGATGCGCGAGCGCCAGGCGATGGCCTGGCAGACGCTGCCGGTCGCCGTCGCCCCGGTGCTGCCCGGCACGCTGCCGGTGCTGCGCTGGCTGGCCGCCGAGCGGGGCTTCGCGGGGGCGACGCACGCGGCCTGAAGCGCCCGCTACACTGGCCCGATGACCGACTGGCTCGACGCCGTGCGCTACGACGAGCGCGGGCTCGTTCCCGTGATCGCGCAGGAGCGCGGCAGCAAGGACGTGCTGATGTTCGCCTGGATGAACCGCGAGGCGCTCGCGCGCACCGTCGAGAGCGGCGAGGCAGTCTACTGGAGCCGCTCGCGCCAGCGCCTGTGGCACAAGGGCGAGGAGTCCGGGCACGTCCAGAAGGTGCACTCGCTGCGCCTGGACTGCGACCACGACGTGCTGCTGCTCGAGGTCGAGCAGCGCGGCCAGGCAGCCGGCCAACCGTCGATCGCCTGCCACACCGGACGGCATTCGTGCTTCTTCGAGCTGTACCGCGACGGGCAGTGGGTCGGCGTCGAGCCGGTCTTGAAAGACCCGCGGCGCATCTACAAATCAGTCGAATGAACCAGGCCTCGCAGGACGTGCTGGCGCGGCTGGCGGCGGTGATCGAGGCGCGCCGCGGCGGCGATCCGGCCAGGAGCTACGTCGCGCGGCTGTTCGACAAAGGCGGCGACGCGATCCTGAAGAAGGTCGGCGAGGAGGCCACCGAGGTCGTGATGGCCTGCAAGGACGGCGACCGCGCGCGCATCGTCGCCGAGATGGCCGACCTGTGGTTCCACTCGATGATCGCGCTGGCGGCGCACGGCCTGGCGCCGGCCGACGTGCTGGCCGAGCTGCAGCGCCGCGAGGGGCTGTCGGGGCTGGAGGAATTCGCGCTGCGCAAGGCGCGCGGCCGCGATGCGCAAGGAAGCGAGGAACGATGAACGACGTGATCGACGTGCCCGGCGACGGCGAGCGCGAGCGCTCGCTGAAGACGGTCGGCCACATCAGCTACCTGCTGCACACCGTCGTCGCCGTCGGTGCCGCCCTGCCCGGCGTGCAGGCCAGCGTCGCGCTGCTGGTGGTGGCTTTCATCCTCGACCTGGTGAAGAAGTCCGACGCCGAGGGCACCTGGCAGGCGTCGCACTTCGCCTATCGCATTCGCACGGTGCTGTGGGCTGCGGCGCTGTACCTGATCACCGCGCCGCTGTTCGTGCTGTTTCTCGTGCCGGGGATGGTGGCCTGGGCGCTGATCGGGATCTGGTTCCTCTACCGCATCGTGCGCGGCTGGATGAACCTGAACGCCGGCAAACCGATGGAGCCCTGACCATGCATGCGGACCCGAACTGCATCTTCTGCAAGATCGCCGCGGGGCAGATCCCGTCGAAAAAGGCCTACGAGGACGCGGAACTGATCGCCTTCCACGACATCAACCCGTGGGCGCCGGTGCACGTGCTGATCGTGCCTAAGGAACACATCGCCACGCTGGCCGACGTGACGCCCGCCCACGACGGGCTGCTCGGCCGCATGCTCGGCCTGGCGCCGCGGCTGATGCGCGAGCTGGGGGTGAGCAACGGTTTCCGCACCATCGTCAACACCGGCGCCGACGGCGGGCAGGAGGTCTGGCACCTTCACATGCACGTGATCGGCGGGCCGCGGCCCTGGAAGAAGGGCTGAGAAGGGCTCGGCGAGCCCCTCGCCTACAATTTTCGGATTCGTTTCGCAGGAGCGACACCATGGGTTCATTCAGCATCTGGCATTGGCTGATCGTGCTGCTGATCGTCGTCATGATCTTCGGCACCAAGAAGCTGAAGAACATCGGCAGCGACCTCG
>JBLMVT010000385.1:0-8765 GCA_050256835.1 Betaproteobacteria bacterium
GATGACCTACCCGATGAGCGCCGGCCGCAACTTCGACGAGATCCTGCGCGTGCTCGACTCGATCCAGCTGTCGGCCAGGCACAAGGTGTCGACACCGGTGAACTGGAAGCCGGGCGAGGACGTCATCATCTCCGGCTCGGTCAGCGACGAGGAAGCGAAGAAGCTCTACCCGCAAGGCTGGAAGGCGCCCAAGCCGTACCTGCGGATCGTGCCGCAGCCCAAGGGCTGAAGCCGGCGCTCAGGCCGCGAGGTAGCGCGCCTCCAGGTGCGCCCGGAAGTGCGCCGGGTCGAGCGGCTCGCCGCTGGCCCGCTGCACCAGCTCGAGCGTCCGCCAGCGGCTGGCGGCGAGCCAGACGTGCTCGCGCAGCCAGTCGAACACCGGCGCCAGGTCGCCGGCGGCGATGCGCGCGTCGAGGTCGGGGACGGCGCGACGGATCGCCGCGAACCACTGCGCCGCGTACAGCGCGCCCAGCGTGTAGCAGGGGAAGTAGCCGAACAGGCCCTCGGCCCAGTGCACGTCCTGCAGCGGGCCGTCGCGGTAGTTGCCGCGCGTGTCCAGCCCGAGCAGCGCGGCCATCTTGTCGTCCCACAGCGCCGGGACGTCCTCGGCCTCGAACGCGCCCTCGACGAGCCCGCGCTCGATCTCGTAGCGCAGGATGACGTGCGCCGGGTAGGTGGCCTCGTCGGCGTCGACGCGGACGAGGCCCGGCTCGACGCGGGTGAACACGCGCCACAGGTTGTCGGGCTCGAACGCCGGCTGGTCGCCGAACGCCTGCACGATCAGCGGCACGAGCAGGCCGACGAAGCCGCGGCTGCGGCCGAGCTGCATCTCGAAGGCGAGGCTCTGGCTCTCGTGCACGCCCATCGAGCGCGCTTGCGACACCGGCTGCTCGATCCACTCGCGCGGGCGCATCTGCTCGTAGCGGCCGTGGCCGGTCTCGTGGATCGTGCCCATCAGGCTCTGCGCGAACTCGTCCTCGCGGTAGCGCGTCGTCAGGCGCACGTCCTCGGGCACGCCGCCGGAGAACGGGTGCGTGCTCACGTCCAGCCGCCCGGCCTCGAAGTCGAAGCCGAGCAGGTGCATCACGCGCTCGCACAGTCGCCGCTGCGCGTCGACCGGGAACGGCCCGCGCGGCGCGAGCACCGCCTCGTGCGACTGGCGCTCGCGGATGCGCGCCACCAGCGCGGGCAGCCAGCCGCGCACCGCGGCGAAGATGCGGTCGACCTCGGCGGCCGTCATGCCCGGCTCGAAGCGGTCGAGCAGCACGTCGTAGCGCGGCAGGCCCAGGCGCTGCGACAGTCGCTCGGCCTCCTCGCGCGCGAGCGCGAGCAGCGGGCGGAAGTTGGCGAGGAAGCCGCTCCAGTCGTTGGCCGGCCGCTGCCTGCGCCAGGCGTGTTCGCAGCGTGCGGCGGCGAGCGAGAAGCGCTCGACCAGCGATTCGGGCAGCGCGGTCGCGCGCTCCCAGTGACGGCGCATCTCGCGCACGTTGGCGCGCTGCCAGTCGTCGAGCGGCTCCTGCTCGGCCGCTGCCAGCCGCTCGCCCCACGCCGGCTCGGTGGCCAGCCGGTGCAGCAGCGTCGCCATCTCGGCCATCGCCGCGGCGCGTGCCGCCATCCCCTTGGGCGGCATGTTGGCCGCCTGGTCCCAGTGCGCGATCGACTGCAGGTGGGCGAGCCGGTGGATGCGCGCGCACTCGGCGGCGAGGCGGTCGTAGGCGGGGTGCGCACTCATCGCCGGGATTCTCGTTCAGCCGAGCCAGCCCGAGACCGCGCCGGGGAAGAACCACAGCAGGGCCAGCGTCATGACGATGTAGCGCAGCAGCTTGCCGATCGCCATGTAGCCGAGGCACGGCCAGAACGGCAGCTCCAGCCAGCCGGCGACGGCGCACAGCGGGTCGCCGACGCCGGGCAGCCACGACAGCAGGCAAGCCTTCGGGCCGAAGCGCTCGAGCCAGGCGAGCGCACGCCCGCCGCCCTTCTTGTGGGCGAAGCGCTCGTACAGCGTCTCGGCGCCGAAGCCCATCCAGTACGTGACTGCGCCGCCCAGCGTGTTGCCGGCCGCGGCGGCGAGGATGCCGGGCCACAGCATGTCGGCGTTGAGCTTGACGAGGCCGAACAGCGCCGGCTCGGATCCCAGCGGCAGCAGCGTCGCCGAGATGAAGGCGATCACGAAGACGGTGCTGAGTCCGTATTGCGGCAGCGCAAGCGCAGCCAGCATCGAATGAATCCACGCCTCCATCGGCGCGCATTATCGGTGCGCGCGCCGATGTGCCGGGGCGGCCCGGGGCGCGGCTATACTTTGCCTCCTTTTTAGGCAGTCACTCGCAGCACCGCGCCCTCGCCCCCACGCCATGCGCATCGGCCCGTACGAGCTGCCCAACACCCTGTTCGTCGCGCCGATGGCGGGCGTCACCGATCGGCCGTTCCGCCAGCTGTGCCGGCGCTTGGGCGCCGGCTACGCGGTCAGCGAGATGGTGACCTCGCGGCGCGAGCTGTGGGACAGCCTGAAGACCTCGCGCCGCGCCGACCACGCCGGCGAGCCCGGGCCGATCGCGGTGCAGATCGCCGGCACGGCGCCGGCGATGATGGCCGAGGCCGCCGCCTACAACATCGACCGCGGCGCACAGATCATCGACATCAACATGGGCTGCCCTGCCAAGAAGGTGTGCAACGTGTACGCGGGCTCGGCGCTGATGCGCGACGCGCCGCTGGCGCTGGCGATCGTCGAGGCGGTGGTCGGCGTGTGCGCCCCGCGCGGCGTGCCGGTGACGCTGAAGATGCGCACCGGTTGGAGCGCAAGCGAGCGCAACGCGGTGGCCCTCGCCCGCCTGTTCGAATCCGCCGGCATCGCCATGCTGACGGTGCACGGCCGCACGCGCGAGCAGGGCTACGCGGGCGCAGCCGAGCACGAGACCGTTCGACGGGTGAAGGCGGCGGTGTCGATCCCGGTGGTCGCCAACGGCGACATCGATTCGGCGGCCACGGCGCGCGCGGTGCTCGCTGCCACCGGGGCCGACGCGCTGATGATCGGCCGCGCGGCGCAGGGCCGGCCGTGGATCTTCGGAGCGATCACGCACGAGCTGGCGACCGGCCGGCCGGCGCCAGCGCCGCGCGTCGGCGAGGTGCGCGCCTGGCTGCTCGAGCACCTGCACGACCACTACGCGCTGTACGGCGAGGCGAGCGGCGTGCGCAGCGCGCGCAAGCACATCGGCTGGGCCCTGCGCGCGCTGCCCGGCGGCGAGGCGTTCCGCCGCACGATGAACACGATCGAGGACTGCGCCGCCCAGTGGCGCGCGGTGGCCGACTGGTTCGACGCGCTGGGCGCGTCCCACGAGCGGCTGCCCGCGGCCAACGACGGACCGGCGCGGCTGGCCGCCTGAGCGGCGAGACTCGGCAATGGGGACGAGAGCGTGACCAAGAAGCACATCGACGAATGCGTTCGCGACAGCCTCGAGGGCTACTTCAAGGACCTGCGTGGCGTCGAGCCGAACGGCATGTACGACATGATCATGACCGTCGTCGAACGGCCGCTGCTCGAGGTCGTGCTGCAGCACGCGGAGGGCAACCAGTCGAAGGCCGCCGAGTGGCTCGGCATCAACCGCAACACGTTGCGTCGCAAACTTCTCGACCACAAGCTGATCAAGTGAAAACCGCCCTGATTTCCGTTTCCGACAAGACCGGCGTCGTCGACCTCGCCCGCGCACTGCACGAGCTGGGCTTCCGGCTGGTGTCGACCGGCGGCACCGCGAAGCTGCTCGCGGGCGCCGGCCTGCCGGTGACCGAGGTCGCCGAGCTGACCGGCTTTCCGGAGATGCTCGACGGCCGCGTCAAGACGCTGCACCCGGCCGTGCACGGCGCTCTGCTGGCGCGCCGCGACGTCGAGGCGCACCGCGCCGCGCTCGATGCGCACGGCATCGCCACGATCGACCTGCTGGTCGTCAACCTCTACCCGTTCGAGGCGACCGTCGCGCGGCCCGGCTGCACGCTCGACGAGGCGATCGAGAATATCGACATCGGCGGCCCGGCCATGGTGCGCTCGGCGGCGAAGAACTGGAACGACGTCGCGGTGCTGACCGACGCTTCGCAATACGCCGGCGTGCTCGCCGAACTGCGGCGCGACGGCGCGGTGAGCCGCGCGACGCGCTTCGCGCTGGCGGTGGCGGCGTTCGACCGCATCAGCGACTACGACGCGGCGATCAGCGACTACCTTTCGTCGCTCGACCCGGCCGGCGGCGCGCGCCGCGAGTTCCCGGCGCATGCCAACGGCCGCTTCGTCAAGCTGCAGGACCTGCGCTACGGCGAGAATCCGCACCAGGCGGCGGCGTTCTACCGCGACCTCGACCCCGCGCCCGGCTCGCTCGTCACGGCGCACCAGCTGCAGGGCAAGGAGCTTTCCTACAACAACATCGCCGACGCCGACGCGGCCTGGGAGTGCGTGAAGAGCTTCGCCACGCCGGCCTGCGTCATCGTCAAGCACGCCAACCCGTGCGGCGTGGCGCTCGGCGCGGACGCGGCCGAGGCCTACGACAAGGCCTTCAAGACCGACCCGACGTCGGCGTACGGCGGCATCATCGCCTTCAACGTGCCGGTCGACGGCGCCGCCGCCCAGCGCGTCGCGAAGCAGTTCGTCGAGGTGCTGATCGCTCCGGCCTATAGCGACGAGGCGCTGCGCGTCTTCGCCGCCAAGGCCAACACGCGCGTGCTGCAGATCGCGCTCGACGGCGTGCGCCGCGACGGCGCGACGCCGTGGCAGCGCGGACGCAACGCTCACGACATGAAGCGCGTCAGCTCGGGGCTGCTGATGCAAAGCGCCGACAACCGCGAGCTGACGCGCGCCGAGCTGAAGCTGGTGACCCGGCGGGCGCCGACCGAGGCCCAGCTCGACGACCTGCTGTTCGCCTGGACGGTGGCCAAGTACGTGAAGAGCAACGCCATCGTGTTCTGCGGCGGCGGCATGACGCTGGGCGTCGGCGCCGGCCAGATGAGCCGCATCGACTCGGCGCGCATCGCCTCGATCAAGGCGGCCAACGCCGGGCTCACGCTGGCCGGCTCGGTGGTCGCCAGCGACGCCTTCTTTCCGTTCCGCGACGGGCTCGACGTCGTCGTCGACGCCGGCGCCGTCTGCGTCGCCCAGCCCGGCGGCAGCGTGCGCGACGACGAGGTGATCGCGGCGGCCGACGAGCGCGGCATCGCGATGGTGTTCACCGGCGTGCGCCACTTCCGCCACTGACCGGGACGCCGGCTTGCGCATCCTCGGCATCGACCCCGGCCTGCGCTGCACCGGGTTCGGTGTCATCGACGCGGCGGGCCCCGAGCTGCGCTACGTCGCCAGCGGCACCATCACCACCGATGCGGTCGATGCCGGCGAGCTGCCGCGCCGGCTCAAGCTGATCTTCGACGGCGTGCGCGAGGTCGCGGCGCGCTACCAGCCGGACCACGCCTCGGTCGAGATCGTCTTCGTCAACGTCAACCCGCAGAGCACGCTGCTGCTCGGCCAGGCGCGCGGCGCGGCGCTGGCCGCGCTGGTCTGCGGCGACCTGCCGGTCGCCGAGTACACGGCGCTGCAGATGAAGAAGGCCGTGGTCGGCCACGGCCAGGCGCGCAAGGAGCAGATCCAGGCGATGGTGGCACGGCTGCTCGCCCTGCCCGGACTGCCCGGACGCGACGCGGCCGACGCGCTCGGGCTCGCCGTGTGCCATGCGCACGCCGGCGTCACGTTCGCGGCGATCGAGCGCGCGACGCGGCGCGGCCGCAAGGTGCACGGGCAGTACCGCGCGGGACGCAGCTACTGACGGAAAGAAACGCGGCACCCGCAGGTGCCGCGTCGATCCCCGGCGCACCCGGCCGGGGCCTCCCTGGCGTTGGTTGTGGTGCTCGCCGGCGCCGAGCTGTTGTTCGCGTCGTGGCGCGGCGGCCGGCGGCCGATCACTGCATCACTGCTGCTGGGTCGGCTGCGGGCGGGTGCCCGAATCCGACGAACCGCTGTCCTGCGGGCCCTGGCGGGGGCTGCCGCTGCGGTGCTGCTGCAGCCACTGGTCCATCTCGTCGGGCGACACCGAGTTGTCGTGGTTGGCGTCGATCCGGTCCCAGCTGCGCGTGGCCGGGGTGCCGTTCGACTCGGCCTGGTCCGCGGCGTTGCCGGTCGACTGCGCGCTCATGCCCGGATGCTGCGTGGGCTGGCTCTCGGCGTCGTCGGTGGCGGCGTTGTCGGCACCGGCGGGCCTGTCGGCGCCCTGGTCGCGGTCGTGCTGGCGCTGGGCGTTGTCGTCGAGCGTCGAGCTGCTCGGCGAAGCGGCGTTCTCCTGCACCTGCTCGCGCGAGGGCACGACCTTGTGCTTGTCGGCCGGATTGCCGTAGTCGCTGCCCTGCATCATGCTGGGGGTCGACGGCGTCGTGTCATCGGCCCAGGCGGTGGCGCCGGACAGGCAGCCGGCGGCGACGAGGGCGGCACCGAGGACGGTGGGAATGCGTTGCTTCATGGGTCCTGCTCCTTGCTGAATCTGCAAGCAGAGGATAGGCAGCGCCGCGCGCTGGCGCTGCCGGCCGCGCGCTCGAGCAGCGCTCGGCGAGGGTCGATCCTGGCGTCGGCCTCGGCCTACACGCTCACCACGCCGGCGCCGGCTCGGCGAAGCCGGCCGGAGCGCGCGTCTCGTCGTCGAAGGTGACGATCTCGAAGTTCGCCGGGTCGGCGAGCAGGGCGCGCAGCAGCCGGTTGTTCAGCGCATGGCCGCTCTTGTACGCGCTGTAGGCGGCGAGCAGCGGGTGGCCGGCAAGGTACATGTCGCCGATCGCGTCGAGGATCTTGTGCTTGACGAACTCGTCGTCGTAGCGCAGCCCGCCCTCGTTGAGGACGCGCGCGTCGTCGACGACGATCGCGTTGTCCATGCTGCCGCCGAGCGACAGGCCGCGCGAGCGCATCATCTCGACGTCCTTCGTGAAGCCGAAGGTGCGGGCGCGCGCGATGTCGCGCTGGTAGCGGCCCGAGCCCATGTCGAACTCGACGCGCCGGCCGGTGGCGTCGACGGCCGGGTGGTTGAACTCGATCTCGAACGCGAAGCGCGTGCCGTGGCACGGCTCGAGCCGAGCCCACATCAGCTTCGGCCCCTCGCCCTGGCGCACCTCGACCGGCCGCTTCACGCGCAGGAAGCGCCGCGGCGCGTCCTGCAGCTCGATGCCGGCGCTCTGCAGCAGGAACACGAACGAGGCCGCCGAGCCGTCGAGGATCGGCACCTCCTCGGCGGTGATGTCGATCACCAGGTTGTCGATGCCGAGCCCCGCGCAGGCGCTCATCAGGTGCTCGACCGTGTGCACCTTGGGCGCGCCGGGGTCGCCGCCGGGCGACAGGGTGGAGGCGAGCCGCGTGTCGCACACCGCGTCGGCCGAGACGCGGATGTCGACCGGCACCGGCAGGTCGACGCGGCGGAACACGATGCCGTGGTCGGGCGGCGCCGGCCGCAAGGTCAGCTCGACGCGCTGGCCGCTGTGCAGCCCCATGCCGACCGCGCGGGTCATCGACTGGAGGGTGCGCTGCTGGAGCATGGGGCGATTGTAGGAAACGGCCCCTCTCCCCGCCGGAGAGGGGCCCCTCACCCCGACCCTCTCCCCGAACGGGCGAGGGAGAAGCATCAATCCGCCTGCTTGCGCAGGAACGCCGGGATCTCGATCTCGTCCATGCCGTTGCTGGCGAGCGCGTCGACGCGCGCCGCGGCGGTGCGGCCGTTGCGCCAGACGCTCGGCGTCGTCAGCCCGCTGTAGTCGTGCGCGACCGGCGTGTGCAGCTGCGGCATCGTCTGGCTCAGCACCGGGATGTTGTCGGTGCCGGTGCGCTGCACCGTCGCGCTGTGCACGACCGAGATCGGCGCCTGCTGGCGCTTGGCCGGGCTCAACCCGGTGGCGATCACGGTCACGCGCAGCTGGTCGCCCAGGCTCTCGTCGTAGGCCGTGCCGTAGATGACGTGGGCGTCCTCGGCCGCATAGCGGCGGATCGTGTTCATCGCGTTGCGGCTCTCGGCGAGGCGGAAGTTGCTCTTGCTCGCTGCGATCAGCACCAGCACGCCGCGCGCGCCCGACAGGTCGATGCCTTCGAGCAGCGGGCAGGCGACCGCGGCGTCGGCGGCCTTGGTCGCGCGGTCCGGGCCGCTGGCCTGCGCCGTGCCCATCATCGCCTTGCCGGGCTCGCTCATCACCGTCTTCACGTCCTCGAAGTCGACGTTGACGAGCCCCGGCACGTGGATGATGTCGCTGATGCCGCCGACGGCGTTCTTCAGCACGTCGTTGGCATAGGCGAAGGCCTGGTCCTGCGTCACGTCGTCGCCGAGCACGTCGAGCAGCTTGTCGTTGAGGATGACGATCAGCGAATCGACGTTGGCCTCGAGCTCCTGCACGCCGGCGTCGGCCGCCTTCATGCGGCGCGTGCCCTCGAACTCGAACGGCTTGGTCACCACGCCGACGGTGAGGATGCCCATCTCCTTGGCCACCCGCGCGATCACCGGCGCGCCGCCGGTGCCGGTGCCGCCGCCCATGCCGGCGGTGATGAACACCATGTGCGCGCCCTCGAGCATGCCGCGGATGCGCCCCTCGGCCTCCTCGGCGGCGGCCTTGCCGGCCTCGGGCTTGCTGCCCGCGCCCAACCCGGTGGTGCCGAGCTGGATCAGCTGCTGCGCGCTCGAGCGGTTGAGCGCCTGCGCGTCGGTGTTGGCGCAGATGAACTCCACGCCCTGCACGCCCTCGGCGATCATGTGCTCGACGCAGTTGCCGCCGCCGCC
>JBLMVT010000386.1:0-11154 GCA_050256835.1 Betaproteobacteria bacterium
GGCGAGCGCCGCGCAGAACGCGCAGTGCATGATCCGTCGCGATCGGGTGTTCGGTGCGTGCATCTTCGGCATCAGGCTGTGAGTGCGATGGGCAAGCGGCGTTCCGGCCGCGGCCCGCCCCGTATGATGCCGCGGCCATGAGCAGCGCGCGCCCGGCCGTCGAGGCCGACCCCTCCCCGCCGGCAGCCGCCTCGCCCAGTGCGTGGCAGCTCGCGCTGGCCGACCGCCGCATCGGCCTCATGCTCGCGCTGGGCTTCGCCTCGGGGCTGCCGCTGGCGCTCACTTCCGGCACCTTGCAGGCATGGATGACGGTCGAGGGCGTGAGCCTGACGACGATCGGCTTCGCCACGCTGATCGGCCAGGCGTACGTGTTCAAGTTCCTGTGGGCGCCGGCGCTCGACCGCTATACGCCGCCGCTGCTCGGCCGCCGCCGCGGCTGGCTGCTGCTGACGCAGGCCCTGCTGGTCGCCGGGCTGGCGACGATGGGCACGCTGTCGCCGAAGGACGGGCTGCTCTGGCTCGGCCTCGCCGCGGTGGCCGTGGCCTTCTTCTCGGCCAGCCAGGACGTCGTGTTCGACGCCTACCGCGCCGACGTGCTCGCCCCCGCGCAGCGCGGCGCCGGGGCCGCCGTGTCGGTGCTCGGCTACCGGCTCGGCATGATCGTCTCCGGCGGACTGGCGCTGTGGCTGGCCGAGAAGGTGACCGGCTGGGGCGGCATGTACGTCGCGATGGCGCTGCTGATGGGGATCGGCATCGCCGCCACCTTCGTCGCGCCCGAGCCGCACGTTCCGCCGGCCGCGCCGCACACGCTGCGCGAGGCGGTGATCGAGCCGCTGCACGAGTTCTTCGGCCGGCGCGGCGCCTGGGCGCTGCTCGCGCTGATCGTCTGCTACAAGCTCGGCGACGCCTTCGCCGGCGCGCTGTCGACGACGTTCCTGATCCGCGGCGCGGGCTTCCCGGCGTACGAGGTCGGGCTCGTCAACAAGACCTTCGGCCTGGCCGCGACGATCGTCGGTGCGCTGGCTGGCGGCGTGGCGATGGCCAAGCTTGGCCTGTACCGCTCGCTGCTGTGGTTCGGCATCGGTCAGGCGCTGACCAACCTCGGCTACTGGCTGATCGCCGTTTCGCCGCAGAGCCTGGCGCTGATGGCCGCCGCCGTCGGGCTGGAGAATCTGGTCGGCGGCATGGGCACGGCAGCCTTCGTCGCGCTGCTGATGAGCCTGGTCGACGCGCGTTTCTCGGCCACGCAGTACGCGCTGCTGTCGGCGCTGGCCTCGGTTGGGCGGGTCTACGTCGGCCCGGCCACCGGCTACCTGGTCGAGGCGGTCGGCTGGCCGACCTTCTTCCTCATCACCGTCGCGTTCGCCGCCCCCGGGCTGGCGCTGCTGGTCGCGCAGCGCGCGCGCATCGAGGCGCGCGGCTGAAGCCTTGCTGCGGTCCGGCGCGACGGATGGGCGGACAATTCCGCGCATGCCCGCCCCGCGCCGCGCCGTCGCCCCGAGCTTCTCGTCGCCCGACTTCCGCGCCGCGCTGGGCATGTTCGCCACCGGCGTGACCATCGTCACCGCGCGCGACGCCTCGGGGGCACGCATCGGCCTGACCGCGAATTCGTTCAACTCGGTCTCGCTCGACCCGCCGCTGGTGGCGTGGAGCCTGGCCCGCGCCGCCGCCTCGCTGCAGGTGTTCGCCGAAGGCTCGCACTACGCGATCAACATCCTCGCGGCCGAGCAGAAGGAGCTGGCGCTGCGCTTCTCGCGCCGCGAGGCCGACCGTTTCGCCGGCGTCGCCTGCCACGACGGGCCGGCCAGCGGCGCACCGGTGCTCGAGGGCGCGGCGGCGGTATTCGAGTGCTTCAACCGCAGCCGCTATGCCGAGGGCGACCACGTCATCTTCGTCGGCGAGGTCGAACGTTGCGAGCGCCGCGCGGGCGCGTCGCCGCTGATCTTCCACGGCGGGCGCTACTTCACCGAGCTGCCGCTGTAGCCGCCGCGCGCCGCGCCGCGAACTCGACGTACCAGTCGACGCAGCCGGCGTTGGCCATGGCATCGCGGTTCATCACCTTGGCGGGCGGCTCGCCGAGAAGCAGCTTCTTCACCGGCAGCTCCATCTTCTTGCCCGACAGCGTGCGCGGGACGGCGGCGACCTGGAAGATGTCGTTCGGCACGTGGCGCGCCGACAGCGCGCTGCGGATCGCGGCCTTGATGCGCGCGGCGAGTGCGTCGTCGAGCGCCAGCCCTTCGCGCAAGACGACGAATAGTGGCATCCAGCTCTCGCGGCCGAGGTACTCGAGATCGACGACCAGGCTGTCGACCACCTCGGGCAGCGCCTCGACGGCGCGGTACAGCTCGGCCGTGCCCATGCGGATGCCGTGGCGGTTGATGGTCGCGTCGCTGCGGCCGTAGATGATGCCGCCGCCGGTTCGCGTGATGCGCAGCCAGTCGCCGTGGCGCCAGATGCGACGGCCGTCGGGATGGCGATACATGTCGAAGTAGCTGTCGAGGTAGCGCCGGTCGCCGGGGTCGTTCCAGAAGCGCAGCGGCATCGACGGCATCGGCTCGGTGCACACCAGTTCGCCGACCTCGTCGACCAGCGGGCGGCCGACGCCGTTGGCGTCGGCCTCCGAGTACGCGTACACGGCCGCCCCGAGGCAGCGACACTGCATCTCGCCGCGCACGACGGGCAGCGTCACCAGGCCGGCGAGGAAGGCGCCCGCGAAGTCGGTGCCGCCGGAGATCGGGTCGAGCCAGATGCGCTCGCCGCCGGGCCGCGGCAGCCGCTGCCAGATCCAGTCGTAGCACTCGTCGGCCAGCGGCGAGCCGGTCGAGCCGATCGCGCGCAGCGCCGACAGGTCGGCCTCGCGTTGCGGCTGCACGTCGGCCTTCAGGCAGCTCGCGTAGAACGCCGCGCCGGCGCCGAAGAAGGTCGCTCCAGCCGACGCCGCGAAGCGCCAGAGCGTGCCCCAGTCGGGCTGGCCGGCCTTGCCCGACGGGCTGCCGTCGTAGATGCAGACCGTCGTGCCGCCGAGCAGGGCGCCGACCTGCGAGTTCCACATGATCCAGCCGGTCGAGCTGTACCAGTGGTAGCGGTCGCCGGTCTCGACGGTGGGACCCAGGTTGTTGTGCAGCCCCGACTTGAGCGCCTCGAGCATGATGCCGCCGTGGCCGTGCACGATGGCCTTCGGCAGGCCGGTCGTGCCGCTCGAGTAGACGATCCACAGCGGATGGTCGAAGGGCAGCCAGCGCGGCTCGAACGCCGCGTCGCCGGCCGCGAGATCCGCGAAGGCATGCAGGCGGCGATCGCAGGGAAGAGTCGGCGCCCGTCCCGCGACCACGACGTCGCGCACCGAAGGCAGTTCGTCGAGCAGTTGTGCCAGCACCGCACGGCGGTCGTGCTCGATGCCGCCATAGACGTAGCCTTCGACCGCGAACAGCACCTTCGGCTCGATCTGGCGGAAGCGGTCGAGCACGGCCACCGGACCCATGTCGGGCGAGCACACCGACCAGACGGCGCCGATGCTCGCGCAGGCGAGGAAGGCGACGATCGTCTCCGGGCGGTTCGGCAGGAAGGCGCCGACGCGGTCGCCGGGCGCGACGCCCATGGCCTGCAGGGCATGGGCCAGCGCGCCGACCTGCCGGCGCAGTTCGGGCCAGCCGATCGCGCGCGGCGTCTCGCCCGCCGCGGCGCCGCGCTCGTCCTGGAACAGCAGCGCCGGATGGCCGGCCGCATGGGCGGCGTCGGCATGGCGCAGCAGGTGGCGCGCGTAGTTGACCTCGGTGCCGGGAAACCACTTCGCGCCCGGCATCACCGGTTCGGCCAGCACCGCCCCGGGCGGCGCGGGCGACTCGATCGCGTTGTAGTCCCAGATCGACCGCCAGAAGCCGGACAGGTCGCTGATGGACCATTGCCACAGCGCCTCATATCCGGAGCGTGTGCTTACGTCGAAGTCGAGGCTCCGGTGCTGGGCGAGCCAGCGGGCGTAGCGCAGGATGCGCGGTTCGGGCAGCGACATGGTCGGCAGGGGAGGCGGCAGACCGTGAGCTTACGCGAGCCATCGGCTTGCCCGGGATCAAGGCGGAGTCTCGGGAATCTGCGCTAAAGAGAATCGTTCTTATTTAGAATCAGCTTCGCTTCGCCCATGGACACCACTTCTGCCGCTCCGCTGCGCCTGTCGCAGCTTCGCCGCGATCAGCCGGCGCAGGTGCGCGCGGTCGAATCTCGCGGCGCCGGCGACGCGATCGCCGAACGGCTGCGCGAGCTGGGCTTCGTCGCCGACGAGCCGGTGCGTGTCGTCGCGCACGCGCCGCTCGGCGCCGACCCGCTGCTAGTGCAGATCGGCTTCACCCGCTTCGCGCTGCGCCGCGCCGAGGCCGACCGCGTGATCGTCGCTGCCGCATGAGTGCCGCATTGCGCATCGCCCTCGTCGGCAACCCGAACTGCGGCAAGACGGCGCTGTTCAATCTGCTGACTGGCAGCCGGCAGAAGGTCGCCAACTACGCCGGCGTGACCGTCGAGCGCAAGGAGGGCTGGTTCGTGGCGCCGTCGGGGCGGCGCGTGCGCGTGCTCGACCTGCCGGGCGCCTACAGCCTGCAGCCGACCAGCCCCGACGAGGCCGTGACGCGCAACGCCTGCCTCGGCCTGCTGCCCGGCGAGACGCCGCCGGACCTGATCGTCGCGGTGGTCGACGCCACCAACCTGCGCCTGCACCTGCGCTTCGTGCTCGAGCTGCGCGCGCTCGGCCTGCCGATGGTCGTCGCGCTCAACATGAGCGACGAGGCGCGCCAGCGCGGCATCGCCATCGACGTGCCGGCGCTGCAGGCGGCGCTGGGCCTGCGCGTGGCCGAGACGGTGGCGGTGAAGCGCGGGGGCGCGGCGGCGTTGGTGGCGGCGCTGGACGGCTCCGCACCGGCCGAGCCCGCCGCGGCCCCGGGACCGGCTCGGCGCGAACGGGTGTCCGACGACCCGCATCGGGAGGTCAACCGCCTGCTCGCCGTCGCCGTGCGCATGCCGCGCCGCACCGCCGAGCGCGACGACCGGCTCGACCGCGTCGTGCTGCACCCGGTGCTCGGGCTGGTGCTGCTCGCGGCCGTGCTGTTCCTGATGTTCCAGGCCGTGTTCGCCTGGGCGCGGCCGCTGATGGAGGCGATCCAGGTCGGCGTCGACGCGCTCGGCGGCGCAGTGCGCGCATTGCTGCCGCCCGGCCCGCTGCAGGGCCTGCTGGTCGAAGGCGTGATCGCCGGCGCCGGTGGCGTGCTGGTGTTCCTGCCGCAGATCCTGATCCTGTTCCTGTTCATCCTCGTGCTCGAGGAATCAGGCTACCTGCCGCGTGCCGCCTTCCTGCTCGACCGCTTCATGGTCGGCGTGGGCCTGACCGGCCGCTCGTTCATCCCGCTGCTGTCGAGCTTCGCCTGCGCGGTGCCCGGCATCATGGCCACGCGCACCATCCCCGACCCGCGCGACCGGCTGGCGACGATCCTCGTCGCGCCGCTGATGACCTGCTCGGCGCGGCTGCCGGTGTACGCGCTGCTGATCGGCGCCTTCGTGCCCGACCGCACGCTGGCAGGGCTGTTCAACCTGCAGGGCCTCGTGCTGTTCGTGCTTTACGTCGCCGGAATCGTCAGTGCCTGTGGCGTGGCCTGGGCGATCAAGCGCTGGCGCGGCGAAGGCGCGGCCGAACACGCGCTGCTGCTCGAGCTGCCGTCGTACCGGCTGCCGCGACTGCGCAGCCTGGCCCTCGGGCTGGTCGAGCGCGCGAAGATCTTCCTCAACCGCGTCGGCGGGATCATCCTCACGCTCACCGTGCTGCTGTGGGCGCTGGCGAGCTGGCCCGCGCCACCCGCCGGCGCCGCCGGGCCGGCGATCGACTACAGCCTGGCCGGGCAGCTGGGACACGCGCTGCAGCACGTGTTCGCGCCGATCGGCTTCAATTGGCAGATCTGCATCGCGCTCATCCCCGGGCTGGCGGCGCGCGAGGTTGCGGTCAGCTCGCTGGCCACCGTGTACGCCGTGTCCGCGAGCAAGGAGGCCGCGGCCGAGCAGCTGCTGCCGATCCTCGCCGCGCAATGGTCGCTGGCCACCGCGCTGTCGCTGCTCGCCTGGTATGTGTTCGCGCCGCAATGCGTGTCGACGCTGGCGGTGATCCGGCGCGAGACCAACTCGTGGAAGACGGTCGCGCTGACCGCCGGCTACCTGTTCGCGCTCGCCTACGCCGCCGCCTTCGTCACCTACCGCGTCGCACTGCTCCTCTCGTGACCGCCAACCTCTACGCCGTGCTCGAACCGCTGCTCGTCGGCGCCGTGGTGCTGCTCGCGCTGGCCGCGGCCTTGCGCCGCTTCGTGCCGCATCGGCGCAAGGCGGGCGCGGGCGCGGGCTGCAGTTGGTGCTCGGGCTGCGGCGGCTGCGGCAGCGCGCCGAGCGCCGAGCCGCGGCGCGTCGCCGTGCTGCGCCGGCGACCCCTTCAATCCGGGCGCGGTCCCGGGGCGATGTCGACGTAGTTCCAGAACTCTGCCCAGAACAGCGGGCGCCGGTAGCCGACCAGCCGTGGCTGCCACAGGTCGGTGGCGATGCGGTGAACGTGCGCCTTGTACGGCGCATAGACGACGAGCAGGTTGCTGGCCTGCGTGAAGACGCGCTGGCGCTCGGATCCGTCGGGCAGCCCCTTCATGCGCTCGTAGAGGCGATCGAAGGCCGGCAGCCGGAAACGCGCCAGGTTCTGGCCGCCCGCGGCCGGCCCGTACCCGAGCTCGAGCGCGCCCTGGCCGTCGGGCGTCGCGGCCGACAGCCCGACCGTCCACATCATGAAGCTGCCGGCGCGCGCGGCCTTCAACTGCTCGGCCCAGTTGCCGATGCGCACCGCGAGCCGCACGCCGATCGCGTCCAGGTTCTTCTTGCGCACCTCGGCCAGCAGCCGATAGACCTGGTCGGGCGGGCTCGACAGCTCGATCACCAGCGCCTTGCCGTCCGGCGTCTCGCGCCAGCCGTCGCCGTCGCGATCGGCGTAGCCGTACAGGTCGAGCAGCGCCCGGGCCCGGCCGAGGTCGAACTCGCTGTTCTCGCTTCGATAGCCCGGGTCGTAGCCCAGGGTGTGCGGCTGCACCACCGACTGCGCCGCGACCGCCTGGCCGTGGCGCACGACGGAGATCTCGCGCTCGACGTCGTAGGCCAGGTTCAAGGCGCGGCGCAGCGCCACCTTCTCGGGCGTGTAGCCGCCGACCACCGGGTCGTCCATGTTGAATACGGTGAGCGTGACATCGGGGCGCACCTGGCGCTGCACGCCGATGCCCTGCTTGACGAGGTTGGGCGCGAGCTTGCCGCCCGGCGCGGCGAGATCGACGAACTCGGGCGGCACGCCCTGCAGCAGGTCGTGCTGCCCGTTGAGGAAAGCGAGCCAGCGCGGCTGGCCCTCGTCGATGATGCTGATCTCCACCCGGTCGATCATCGGCAGCGTGCGCCCCTTCAAGCGCGCCAGGATCGCCTGTCCTTCGGCGTCGTCGGCGGCCGGCTGCGCGTCATAGGTCGTGCCGCGATACGTCGGATTGCGCTCCAGCACGATCTGCGAGCTGCGGCGCCAGCGCGCCAGCCGGAACGGCCCGGTGCCGACCGGGTGTTCCATGATGCGCTCGCCCCAGGCCTCGACCACCTCGCGCGCGACCGCACCATAGACGTCGCTGGCCGCCAGCGAATACATGAAGCGCGGACGCGGCTCGGCCAGCTTGAAGCGGATCGTGTGACGGTCGAGCGCGACCAGGCCGTCAACCTCGCGGTCATAGTCGAACGGCCGCTTGGCCGCGATGGCCTGCCGGCGCACGTCCTCCAGTCCGACGATGCCCTCGTCCTTCAAGGTCGAGTAGGACGGACTCTTCAGCGCCGGGTCGTACAGCCGCTTGAACGAGTAGACGTAGTCGGCGGCGACGAGCTCGCGCCGCCGGCCGCCGAAGGCCGGGTCGTCGGCGAAGAAGATGCCGGGGCGCAGGCGCACGGTCCAGACGCGGAAGTCCGCTGACACCTCGGGGAGCGCGGCCGCCGCGAGCGGGCGGATCCTCACCGGCCGCGCCAGCGGGTCGTACGCGTACGGCGCCTCGAAGATATGCGGCGTGACCGTGCGCGAATACAGGTCGCTGATCTGCGCCGGGTCGAAGCCGGTCTCCGAGGTCGGGAAGGCGTAGCGCAGGACCTTGGGCGCGGATGCGGCGTCGGCCGCGAAGGCGCTCGCGGCCGTCGTGGCGAGCGCAGCGTTGAAGGTGCGGCGGGTCAGCGATGCCATGGCGGCGCGCAGCATAGCCCGCGAGCGGCTCACGCCGCCGGCGCCAGACGCGCGGACGGCCCGACATCGACGTAGGGCCAGGACGAGGCGAAGTCGTGGTGCCGGTAGCCGACCACCCACGGCTGCAGCAGCTCGGTGGTGGTGCGCCAGACCGTGTACTTGTAGGGCATGTACGCGGCCAGCAGCTCGACCGCGCGCTCGAGGTCGGCGGCACGCTCGGGCCCGTCGGGCAGCTCGCGCTGTGAGCGGTACAGCGCGTCGTAGGCAGGCAGCACGAAGCGCGCGCCGCCGGCGGTGTCGCGATTCGGACCGTAAGCCAGAGCGAGCAACGAGTCGCTGTCCGGCTGCGGCAGGCTCCAGCCCTGGTACCAGATCATGTAGCGGCCGGCGCGCGCTGACTTGCTGTTCTCGGGCCATTGCCCGATCCTGAACGCGACACGCAGCCCCACGGCGGCCAGCCGCCGGCGCAGCAGCTCGTCGAAGCTGCGCGAGCGCTGGTCCGGCTCGGCCATCATCTCGAGCACCAGCGGGCGGCCATCGGGCTGCTCACGCCAACCGTCGCGGTCGCGGTCGACCCAACCGTAGAGGTCGAGCAGCGCACGAGCTCGCGCCGGGTCGTACTCGCTCACCACGCTGCGCCAGGCCGGGTCGTAGCCGAAGGTCTCCGGCGCGATCGGCCCCTGCGCCGGCATCGCCTGGCCGCCGCGCAGCAGCCGGATCTCCTCCTCGACGTCGTAGGACAGGCTGATCGCACGCCGCAGCGCCACCTTCCCGGGCGCGTAGCCGCCGACGAGCGGGTGCTCCATGTTGAACATGAGGAACGACACGATCGGCACCGGCGTGCGCTGCATCTGCACGCCCTGCCTCGCCAGGAACGGCGCGAGCGCGCCGCTCGGCGCGGCCAGCGGTGCGAATTCGTTGGGCAGCTCGAGCACGTCGATCGCGCGCTGCAGGAACGCGAGCCAGCGCGGCTGTGACTCGCCGATAACCGAGATCTCGATGCGGTCGAGCATCGGCAGACGGCGGCCGGCGAAGCGCGCGGCGATCGCCTGCCCCACCGCGTCGCCGGCGGCCGGCTGCGCGTCGTAGCGGCGCCAGCGATAGTCCGGGTTGCGTTCGAGCACGATGCGCGAGGATCGACGCCACTCCGCGAGCCGGAACGGGCCCGTGCCGACCGGGTGCTCGCCGACCGCCGCCCCGTAGCGCTCGACCACCTCGCGCGCGAGCGCGCCGTAGGACGCGCTGTCGGCGAGCAGGTTGGGGAAGCGCGGCGCCGGTTCGGCGAGCCGGACCTGCAGCGTGTAGCGGTCGAGGGCGCGCAGCCCCTCGACCGGCGTGTCGTAGTCGAACGCTCGCCGGGACTCGATCGCGCGCCGGCGCAGCGCGTCGAGGCCGACGATCTTCAGCGCGGCGAGCGACGTGTACGAGTAGCCGGCGGGGATGCCCGGGTCGAAGTGACGCTTCCACGAGAAGACGTAGTCCTCGGCCACCAGCTCCCGCCGCTCGCCTGCGAAGGCAGGGTCGTCCGCGAACCAGATGCCCGGCCGCAGGCGCAGCGTGAAAGTCCGGTGGTCGCCCGACACCTCGGGCAGCGCGCGAGCGGTGAGCGGCACCAGCCGGTACGGCCGCGCCAGGCAATCCCACGCCAGCGGCGCCTCGAAGACAACGCGGATGATGCGGCGTGAGTAGACGTCGTCGACGCGCGCCGGGTCGAAGCCGGTTTCGGCGGTGTCGAAGGCCTCGCGCAGCACCCGCTCGCCGCCGGCCGGGCGCGGCGGCGCGGCGCCCGGCCAGGGCAGCGCCAGGCCCGCGAGCGCGGCTTGCATCATGCGGCGGCGGGCGGTCATCGGCAACCTCGGCGACGGTCGTGGCTGCGAGTGTCGGGGCGATTGCCGGCCGCGCTCGATCGTCCCCGGCCGGCACGCGGGAATGGACTGCTCGCGCGCGGCGAGCGGCGGCGCTTAGACTGCGCCACCGCATGGCCGCCTACCTGCTTCGCCGCCTCTGGCAGACCATCCCGACGCTGCTCGGCGTCGTGCTGCTGGTGTTCGTGCTGTTCAAGTTCTTCGGCGGCGACCCGGCCGAGATCCTCGGCGGGCTCAACGCCACGCCGCAGCAGATCGACGCGATCCGCGAGCAGCTCGGCCTGAACCGGCCGTGGTGGGTGCAGCTCGGCATCTTCCTGAAGGAGATCGTCAGCTTCGACTGGGGCAAGAGCTGGGCCACCAACGAGCCGGTCGCGCACCTGTTCGCGACGCGGCTGCCCGCGACGCTGACGGTGATGACGCCAATCCTGATCCTCGACTCGGTGCTGGCGATCCCGTTCGCGCTGGCGGTCGCCTACGTGCGCGGCTCGCTCACCGACCGCGCGATCATGATCGTGACGACGGTCGCGCTGTCGATCTCGTTCCTCGTCTACGTCATCGTCGGCCAGTACGTGTTCGCGTTCCAGCTCGGCTGGTTCCCGGTGCAGGGCTGGAGCGACAGCACCTGGACCAACCTCACCACCTACGTGCCGCTGCCGGTGATGCTCGCGGTGCTGGTCGGGCTGGCGCCGCAGACGCGGCTGTACCGCACCTTCTTCCTCGACGAGATCGACCAGGACTACGTGCGCACCGCACGCGCCAAGGGCCTGAGCGAACCGGTCGTGCTGCTGCGCCACGTGCTGCGCAATGCGCTGATCCCGATCCTGACCAACGTCGCGGTGGCGCTGCCGGGGATCTTCGTCGGCTCGTTCCTGATCGAGGTGTTCTTCTCGATTCCCGGCGTCGGCCGCGAGATCCTGCTGGCCGTGAACCGCAGCGACTATCCGGTCATCCAGGCGTTCGCGATCTACCTTGCGGTGATCACGATGGCAGTGAACCTGGCGACCGACGTGCTGTACCGCTGGGTCG
>JBLMVT010000387.1:0-4589 GCA_050256835.1 Betaproteobacteria bacterium
CGGCGCCGTTCACGCGCCGCGCGCTGATCGACGCCATCGTGCCGCGCCCGATCGCGCGCACGCGCCCGATGACGCTGCCCGAGCCGGTGAGCGAGGCGCGCGCGCTGGCCGAGCTGCGCGCCATCGCCGCGCGCAACCGCGTGCTCAAGAGCTGCATCGGCCAGGGCTACCACGGCACGCACACGCCGGGGGTCATCCTGCGCAACGTGCTCGAGAACCCGGCCTGGTACACCGCCTATACGCCCTACCAGGCCGAGATCTCCCAGGGCCGGCTGGAGGCGCTGGTCAACTTCCAGACGATGGTGTGCGACCTCACCGGGCTGGCCATCGCCAACGCCTCGATGCTCGACGAGGCGACCGCCGCCGCCGAGGCGATGGCGCTGGCGCGACGCGTCGGCCGCTCGAAGAGCAACGCCTTCTATGTCGCCGACGACGCGCTGCCACAGACGATCGAGGTGGTGCGCACGCGCGCCGAGCCGCTGGGCATCGCGGTCGTCGTCGGCCCGGCCGAGGACGCCGGCCGCGCCGACAGCTTCGCCGCGCTGCTGCAGTACCCCGGCGTGACCGGTCGCGTGCGCGACCTGAAGCCGGTCATCGACGCGCTGCACGCGCAGGGCGCGCTGGCGGTCGTCGCGGCCGACCTGCTGGCGCTCGCCGTGCTCGCCTCGCCGGGCGACCAGGGCGCCGACATCGCCGTCGGCACGACGCAGCGCTTCGGCATGCCGATGGGCGCGGGCGGCCCGCACGCCGCCTACATGGCCACGCGCGACGAGTACAAGCGTTCGCTGCCCGGCCGGCTGGTCGGCGTCAGCGTCGACGCGCACGGCGCGACGGCCTACCGGCTTGCGCTGCAGACGCGCGAGCAGCACATCCGGCGCGAGAAGGCGACCTCGAACATCTGCACGGCACAGGTGCTGCCGGCGGTGGTCGCGAGCATGTACGCCGTCTACCACGGGCCCGACGGGTTGAGGCGCATCGCGCGGCGCGTCGCTGCCTTCACCGCCGTGCTCGCCGCCGCGCTGAAGGACGCCGGCGTCGCGCTGGCGCACGAGGCGGCGTTCGACACGCTCGAGGTCGTGACCGGCGAGCGCACCGCGCGGATCCTGCAGACCGCGCGCGAGGCCGGCTACAACCTGCGCCGCGCCTCGGCAACGAGCGTCGGCATCACGCTCGACGAGACGACGACTCGCGAGGATGTCGTCGCGCTGGCGAGCGTGCTCGGCGCGCGCGCGCCGTTCGACCGCTTCGAGAAGGGCGTCGCCCCGCTCTACCCGGCCTCGCTCGAGCGCGCGACGCCGTTCCTGACGCACCCGGTGTTCAACGCCCATCACAGCGAGACCGAGATGCTGCGCTACCTGCGCGGCCTGGCCGACAAGGACCTGGCGCTCGACCGCAGCATGATCCCGCTCGGCTCGTGCACGATGAAGCTCAACGCGACGAGCGAGATGATCCCGATCACCTGGCCCGAGTTCGCCGCCGTGCACCCGTACGCGCCGGCCGACCAGCTCGCGGGCTACGCGCTGCTCGACGCCCAGCTGCGCGACTGGCTCGCCCAGACCACCGGCTACGCCGGTGTCAGCCTGCAGCCCAACGCCGGCTCGCAGGGCGAGTACGCCGGGCTGCTGGCGATCCGCGCCTGGCACGCCGCGCGCGGCGAGCGCCAGCGCGACGTCTGCCTGATCCCCGAGTCGGCGCACGGCACCAACCCGGCCAGCGCGCACCTCGCGGGGATGCGCGTCGTCGTCGTCAAGTGCGACGCGCTCGGCAACGTCGACCTCGCCGACCTGCGCGCCAGGTGCGACGAGCACCGCGACCGGCTGGCCGCGGTGATGATCACCTACCCGTCGACCTACGGAGTGTTCGACCGCCAGGTGCGCGAGCTGTGCGCGATCGTGCGCGCGGCCGGCGGCCGGGTCTACGTCGACGGCGCCAACATGAACGCGCTGGTCGGGCTGGCAGCGCCGGGCGAGTTCGGCGGCGACGTGAGCCACCTCAACCTGCACAAGACCTTCTGCATCCCGCACGGCGGCGGCGGCCCCGGCGTCGGGCCGGTGTGCGTGGCCGAGGACCTGGTGCCGTTCCTGCCGTCCGCGCCGGGCGCCGGTGCGGGCGCGGTCGGCCCCGTCTCCGCCGCGCCGCTGGGCAACGCCGCCGTGCTGCCGATCAGCTGGATGTACATCCGCATGATGGGCAGCGCCGGCCTGACCGCCGCCACCGAGGCCGCGATCCTCGCCGCCAACTACGTCGCGGCACGGCTGGCCGGCCACTACGACATCCACTTCAGCGGCGAGATCGAAGGGATCCGCGGCGGCGGCGTGGCGCACGAATGCATCCTCGACCTGCGCGCACTGAAGGAGTCGAGCGGCATCAGCGCCGAGGACGTCGCCAAGCGGCTGATCGACTACGGCTTCCATGCGCCGACGCTGTCGTTCCCGGTGGCCGGCACGCTGATGGTCGAGCCGACCGAGAGCGAACCGCTGGCCGAGCTGGACCGCTTCTGCGAGGCGATGATCGCCATCCGCGGCGAGATCGCCAGGGTCGAGTCGGGCCAGTGGCCGCGCGAGGACAACCCGCTGGTGCACGCGCCGCACACCGCAGCAGCGCTGCTCGCCGCCGATTGGCCGCACGCCTACACGCGCGAGGAGGCGGCCTACCCGCTGCCCGCCCTGCGCGGACGGAAGTACTGGAGCCCGGTGGCGCGCGTCGACAACGTGTACGGCGACCGCAACCTGTTCTGCTCGTGTCCGCCGCTGGTCGCGGAGGGCTGAGGGCGGCGGCCGGGGGCTGAAGCATGGCCGTCTCGGTGTTCGACCTGTTCAAGATCGGCATCGGGCCGAGCAGTTCGCACACCGTGGGCCCGATGCGCGCAGCCCGGCTGTTCGCGTCGCGGCTGGCGCACGACGGGCAGCTGGTCGCGGTGCGGCGCGTCGTCGCCGACCTCTACGGCTCGCTCGGCGCCACCGGCAAGGGCCACGGCAGCGACCGCGCTGTGCTGCTCGGGCTGGCCGGCCACGAGCCCGACCGCGTCGACGTCGATGCCATCCCCGCGCTGCTCGAGGCGATGCGCGCGGCGCGGCGGCTGCCGCTGCTCGGCACGCAGCCGGTCGACTTCGACGAGGCCGCCGACCTGCGATTCCACCGCCGCGAGAGCCTGCCGTTCCACGCCAACGGCATGCGCTTCACCGCCTTCGACGCCGACGGCATTGAGCTGGCCGCACGCACCTACTATTCGGTCGGCGGTGGCTTCGTCGTCAGCGACGAGGTGGCAGCCGACGGCTCGCTGCACAAGGTGATCGCACCCGACACGACGGCGCTGCCGCTGCCCTTCCACAGCGGCGAGGAACTGCTCGCCCGCGCACGCGAGCAGGGGCTGTCGATCGCCGGCGCGATGCGCCGCAACGAGCGCCACTGGCGCAGCGACGCCGAGATCGACGCCGGGCTCGGCCGCATCTGGCAGGCGATGCAGGACTGCGTCGCCCGGGGGTTGCGCCACGAGGGGGTGCTGCCCGGCGGCTTCAAGGTCAAGCGCCGCGCGCCGGCATTGCATCGCGCGCTCACCGCCAACCCCGAAGCCGCGCTGAAGGACCCGTTGCAGGTGATCGACTGGGTCAACCTCTACGCGCTGGCGGTCAACGAGGAGAACGCCGCCGGCGGCCGCGTCGTCACCGCGCCGACCAACGGGGCGGCCGGCATCGTGCCCGCGGTGCTGCACTACTACGCGCGCTTCGTCCCCGGCGCCACCGAGGCCGGCGTGATCGATTTCCTGCTTACCGCCGGCGCCATCGGCATCCTCTACAAGGAAAACGCCTCGATCTCCGGCGCCGAGGTCGGCTGCCAGGGCGAGGTCGGCGTCGCCTGCTCGATGGCCGCCGGCGCGCTGGCCGCGGTGACGGGCGGCACGCCCGAGCAGGTCGAGAACGCCGCCGAGATCGGCATGGAGCACCACCTGGGGCTGACCTGCGACCCGGTGGGCGGGCTGGTGCAGATCCCGTGCATCGAGCGCAACGCGATCGCCTCGGTGCAGGCGATCAACGCCGCACGCATGGCGCTGCGCGGCGACGGCACGCACCACGTCAGCCTCGACAAGGTCATCAAGACGATGCGCGAGACCGGCGCGGACATGATGACCAAGTACAAGGAGACCGCGCGCGGCGGCCTGGCGGTGAACATCGTCGAGTGCTGAACAGACAACGCTGGCAAACTGCGATACCGTGCGCAAGCCGCAGCCCTTCTGACATCGCTGTCTCTTAGCATGAACCCGCCTGCCCGCAGCCGCTCCACCGGCCGCGTCACGCTGAACGACGTGGCGGCGGTGGCGCAGGTCAGCACGATCACCGCGTCGCGCGTGCTGCGCGGCCTGCCGAACGTGTCGGCCGACCTCGCATCGCGCGTGCGGGCCGCGGCCGAGCGACTGGGCTACGTGCCCGATCCGGCGGCGCGCGCGCTGGCCTCGGCGCACGGCACCCAGATGCCGCTATTGGTGCCCGCGCTGGCCGACCCGCCGCTCGCGGCGGCGGCCGAGGCGGCCGAACGCGCGCTGCGGCCGGCCGGCCTGCAGACGCTGCTGGCGTGCAGCGGCGGCGAGCCGG
>JBLMVT010000388.1:0-8643 GCA_050256835.1 Betaproteobacteria bacterium
GCCTTCTCGAAGATCATCGCCAGCGTGCGGTCGACCAGCGGCGTGTACTTCTCGTAGTTCTTGAAGCGCTTCTTGATGATCGCCGTGCGCTCGAGCAGGTAGGCGTACTCCTCGGCGCGCAGGTCCCTGAACTGCAGGTAGTGGCGCGGCAGGCTCATGCCGGGCTTCATTGCACCTTGTCGCCTTCGGAGAGGAAGGCCCTGATGAGCGGACACAGGATGGCGACGATCTGCGCCGCCTCGTCGTGGCTCAGGATCAGCGGCGGCACCAGCCGGATCACGCGTTCGGCGGTGACGCTGATCATCAGCCCGGCCCCGGCAGCGCGGCCGAGCAGTTCGCCGCACGGCCGGTCGAGTTCGATGCCGAGCATCAGCCCTTGGCCGCGAATCTCGACGACGCCGGCCACGCCGGCCAGCTCGCGCTCGAGCCCTTCCTTCAGCGACTGGCCGACCGACGCGGCGTTGGCCAGCAGGCCGTCCTCTTCCATGATGCGCAGCGTCTCGATGCCCGCGCGCATCGCCAGCGGGTTGCCGCCGAAGGTCGTGCCATGGTTGCCCGGGCCGAACACGTTGGCCGCCTTCGGGCCGCACACCACGGCCCCGACGGGCACGCCCGAACCCAGGCCCTTGGCCAGCGGCATCACGTCGGGCACGATGCCGGCCCACTGGTGGGCGAACCACTTGCCGGTGCGGCCGATGCCGCACTGCACCTCGTCGAGCATCAGCAGCCAGCCCCGCTGGTCGCAGATCGACCTCAAGGCCTTCAGGTAATCGACGCGCGCGGGGTTGATCCCGCCCTCGCCCTGGATCACCTCGAGGAACACGGCGACCACGTTGCGCCGCGTGCGCGCCACGGCCTCGATCGCCGCCACGTCGTTCAGCGGCACGCGCACGAAGCCCTCGACCAGCGGACCGAAGCCGGCCTGCACCTTGGGGTTGCCGGTCGCCGACAGCGTCGCGATCGAGCGGCCGTGGAAGGCCTTCTCGTAGACCACGATCTCGGGCCGCTCGATGCCCTTGTCGTGGCCGAACTTGCGCGCGATCTTGATGGCCGCCTCGTTGGCCTCCAGCCCGGTGCTGCAGAAGAACACGTTGGTCAGGCCCGACAGCTGCGTCAGCTTCGCGGCCAGCTGTTCCTGCAGCGGCACCAGGTAGTAGTTGGAGGTGTGGATCAGCTTGCCGACCTGCTCCTGCAGCGCCGGCACCAGCCGCGGGTGCGCGTGCCCCAGCGTGTTGACGGCGATGCCGCCCAGCCCGTCGAGGTACTTCCTGCCGTCGGTGTCCCACAGCCAGCATCCGCGTCCGTGCGACAGCGCGATCGGCAGCCGGCCGTAGGTCTTCATCACGTGCGGCTCGGGCGAGACGGGCAGGGCCTTGTCGGGGGCGTTCATGCAAGGGGACTCCGATGGGTGCGGCCGATTCTAAGGGTCGGGATACGCCGTCCCTTCGGGGGAAAAGGCGTCCGAAGGCGCTGGCAGAATCGCGGCTCGCTCGCAGTGGCATGTCCGACGCTCCCCGACCCCGCCAGTTCTTCATCCAGGGCATCACCCGCCAGGGCAGGACCTTCCGCCCGAGCGACTGGGCCGAGCGTCTGGCCGGCGCGATGTCGAGCTTTCGCCCCGGCGGGGCCGCCGCCCGCGCCGGCGCGCATCTCGGCTACTCGCCGTACTGCGTGCCGACGCTGCAGTCGGGCGTGAAGTGCGTCATCGTCAGCGAGGCGCTGCGCGACATCGAGCCGATGGCCTGGGACTTCGTCATGAACTTCGCACGCGACAACGACCTGCCGGTGGGGGAGGTCTGCGTGCTGCCCGAGCGCTGAAGCGGCGAGGGGCCGGCGCCGGACGCGAGAAAAGCGAAGGGCCCGCAGCGCGGGCCCTCGATTCGAGACGGTGTGGCTCTGCGCTACGCGGCGGGGGCCGACATCGCCTTGATCTTGGCGGCCAGCCGGCTCTTGTGCCGTGCCGCCTTGTTCTTGTGGAACACGCCCTTGTCGGCCACCGAGTCGATCACCTTCTGCGCCGCCTTGAACTGCTCCGCTGCCTTGGCCTTGTCGCCGCCGCCGATCGTCTTCAGGACGTTCTTGACGACGGTGCGAAAGCGCGAACGCTGCGCCGTGTTGGCGGCGTTGAGCTTCACGTCCTGGCGCGCGCGCTTCAGGCCGGACGCGATGCGGACGGTCTTCTTCTTGGCTTTGGAGGAAGTGGCCATGCTGAAAGGAGTGGGGCTCGGGTTCTCGCGAAGCCGGAAATTCTAGCACGCGTGCCGGCGCAGGCCGGGCGGGCCGCGGCGCCGGACCTCCCCGTCCCTATAATCCGCGCGCCCTTCGTTCCTGCCCGCGCCGCCGCTGTCCCCGGGTCGCGCCGTCCACCCCCCGATGAACCTGCTGCGCGCGGCGTCGACCGTTTCCCTGCTCACGCTGGCGTCGCGCATCACCGGCCTGGTGCGGGAACTGCTCGTCGCCTCGACCTTCGGCGCCAGCGCCTGGACCGACGCCTTCAACGTCGCCTTCCGCATCCCGAACCTGCTGCGCCGGCTGTTCGCCGAGGGCGCGTTCTCGCAGGCCTTCGTGCCGATCCTCGCCGAGACGCGCGCCAAGCGCGGCGACGAGGCGACGCACCGGCTGGTCGATTCGGTGGCGGCGGTGCTCACCCTGGCGCTGATCGTCACGGTCGCGATCGGCGTCGTCGCCGCGCCGCTGCTGGTCTGGCTGATGGGCTCGGGGCTGGTCGAGTTCGACGGCGCGGTGACGATGACGCGCTGGATGTTCCCCTACATCGGATTCATGTCGCTGGTCGCGCTGTCGGCCGGCGTGCTCAACACCTGGAAGCGCTTCGCCGTGCCGGCGGCGACGCCGGTGCTGCTCAACCTCGCCTTCATCGTCGCCGCGGCCTGGCTGGCGCCGCAGTTCCGCCGCTGGGGCATCGAGCCGATCTTCGCGCTGGCCGCCGGCGTCGTCGCCGGCGGCGTGCTGCAGTTGGCGCTGCAGGTTCCGGCGCTGGCGCGCATCGGCCTGCTGCCGCGCATCGCCCTCGGTCGGGCGGCGCTGCGCGCGTCGATCGACCACCCCGGCGTGCGCCGCGTGCTGCGGCAGATGGGCCCGGCGGTGGTCGGCGTGTCGGTGGCGCAGCTCTCGCTGCTGATCAACACGCAGATCGCCTCGCACGTCGGTGTCGGCGCGGTGTCGTGGCTGACCTACGCCGACCGGCTGATGGAGTTCCCGACCGCGTTGCTCGGCGTCGCGCTCGGCGTGGTGCTGCTGCCGCAGCTGTCGGCGCTGCAGGCGGCCGAGGACGCTCAGGCCTATTCCGACCTGCTCGACTGGGGCCTGCGGCTGGTGGTGCTGCTCGCAATGCCGTGCGCGCTGGCGCTGATCGTGTTCCCGCGCCCGCTGGTCGCGGTGCTCTACCACTACGGCGCCTTCAGCGACGCCGACGTGCGCCAGACGGTGCTCGCGCTGCGCGGCTACGGCATCGGGCTGATGGGGCTGATCGGCGTGAAGGTGCTCGCGCCGGGCTACTACGCGCGCCAGAACATCCGCACGCCGGTGAAGATCGCGGTGGTCGTGCTCGTGCTCACGCAGGCGATGAACGTGCTGTTCGTGCCGCAGCTGGCGCACGCCGGGCTGGCGCTGTCGATCGGGCTGGGCGCTCTCGTCAACGCCGGCTGGCTGCTCGTCGGGCTGCGCCGGCGCGGCACCTGGCGGCCCGCGCCGGGCTGGTCGGTGTTCCTGGTGCGCGTCGCGTTCGCGCTGGCGCTGCTCGGCGCGCTGCTCGGCTGGACCGCGCACGCCATCGACTGGCTGGCGCTGCGCCATGCGCCGGCCGAGCGCGTGGCCTGGCTGGCGCTCGTGCTCGCCGGCTCGGCGGCGTTGTATTTCGGCGCGCTGGCGGCCGTCGGCCTGCGCCCGCGGCACTTCGCGCGGCGCGGCTAAACTGCGGCGCATGGCCTCGTCGTTGCGCTTCGCCGCGCCCACCGCCCTCGAGTACTTCTCGACGCTCGTGGCCGACGACGCCAGCCTGGCGCTGCTCGAGGCCGCCGTCGCCATCGCGCAGGACGAATACCCGCAGCTCGACACGCTCGCCGTGCTGGCCGAGGTCGACGCGCTGGCCGCCAGGCTCAAGCGCCGCATTCCGGCCGATGCGGTGCCGGTGCAGCGGCTGCGCTGGCTGAACCGCTACTTCTTCCACGAACTGGGTTTCGCCGGCAACGTCAACGACTACTACGACGCGCGCAACAGCTACCTCAACGAGGTGCTGGAGACGCGGCGCGGCATCCCGATCACGCTGTCGGTGCTGTACATCGAGCTGGCGACGCAGATCGGCCTGGTGGCGCGCGGCGTGTCCTTCCCCGGCCACTTCCTCGTCAAGCTGAAGATGCCCAAGGGCGAGGTCGTCATCGACCCGTTCAACGGCCAATCGCTGTCGCGCGAGGATCTCGACGAGCTGCTCTTGCCGTACCGCAAGCGCCAGGGCCTGGAAGGCGACTTCGAGGTGCCGCTGGGGCTGTTCCTGCAGGCCGCGCCGGCGCGCGACGTGCTCGCGCGCATGCTGCGCAACCTCAAGGAGATCCACCGCGCCGCGGAGGACTGGCCGCGCCTGCTCGCCGTGCTCGACCGCCTCGTCGTGCTGCTGCCCGAGCAGTGGGAGGAACGGCGCGACCGCGGCCTGACCCAGGCCGAGATGGGCCGCTTCGAGCGCGCCTGCAGCGACCTCGCCGCCTACCTCGAGCATCGCCCGCAGGCCGAGGACCGCTCGGCGATCGTCGAGCGCCTGGCCGAGCTGCGCGGCGCCGGGCGCCCGCGGCTGCACTGACGCGCTGAATGGATCGCCTGACGAGCGCGCAACGCCACACGCTGTCGTGGCTCGCGCTCGGCGTCCTCGCGCTCGCGCTGGTCTGGCTGCTCGGCCCGGTGCTGACGCCGTTCCTGATCGGCGCGGTGCTCGCCTACGCGCTGCATCCGCTGGTGCAGCGCATGGTCGCGCGCGGGGTGCCGCGCGTGCTGTCGGTGACGCTGGTCGAGGTCCTGGCCATCGTCGCCGTGCTCGCCGTGCTGCTGCTGATCGTGCCGATCCTGTCCAAGCAGGCGCCGCTGCTGCGCGAGCAGATCCCGCAGCTCGCCGAGCGGCTCAACCACAGCCTGGTGCCGTGGCTGGCACAGTTCGGCATCAGCGCCTCGCTCGACATCGACAGCATCAAGGCCTTCGTCCTCAAGTACGTCGACGCCAACATCGAGGACTGGCTGGGCACCGCGCTGGCGTCGGCGCGCATCGGCGGCAGTGTCATGCTTGCGCTGGTCGGCAACGCGGTGCTGGTGCCGGTGGTGCTGTTCTACCTGCTGATGGACTGGGTGCAGCTGCTGCCGCGGCTGGACGAGCTGCTGCCGCCGCGGCTGCGCCCGCGCGTGCACGGCTTCCTCGCCGAGTGCGACGCCATGCTCGGCCAGTACCTGCGCGGCCAGCTGCTGGTGATGCTGATCCTGGCCGTCTACTACAGCGTCGCTCTGGCGCTGTTCGGCTTCAGCCTGGCGGTGCCGGTCGGCGTGTTCACCGGGCTGGCGGTCTGCATCCCCTATCTCGGCTTCGGCCTCGGGCTGGCGCTGGCGCTGCTCGCCGGCGTGCTGCAGTTCGCCGGCAGCTACGGCGTGATCGCGGTCGCCGTGGTCTACGGCATCGGCCAGGTGTTCGAGGGCTTCTTCCTGACGCCGCGGCTGGTCGGCAAGCGCATCGGGCTCAACCCGCTGGCGGTGATCTTCGCGCTGCTCGCCTTCGGCCACCTGCTCGGCTTCGTCGGCGTGCTGATCGCGCTGCCGCTGTCGGCCGTGCTCGCGGTCGCCGCACGCCGGCTGCACACCGCCTGGCGCGCCGGCGCCCTGTACAACGGATGAAGCAGATCGCGCTGCCGATCGGCGTGACCGGCCCGCGCACGTTCGACACCTTCGTCACCGGCGCCAACGCGGCGGCGGTCCAGGCGCTGCGCGCGCTCGCGCCGTTCGCGTCTCCGGTCTACCTGTGGGGGCCGGCCGGCGCGGGCAAGACGCATCTGCTCGAGGCCGCGGCGCAGGAGGCGCAGCGCGGCGGCGAGCGCGTCGGGCGCTTCGATGCCGCAACGCCGTTGCCGTGGCATGCCGATGGCGCGGCGCTGGTCGTGCTCGACGATTGCGACGCGCTCGACGCCGCGTGCCAGCACGCCGCCTTCGCGCTGTTCGTCGACGCCGCCACCAGCGGCACGCCGATCGCCGCCGCCGGCCGCCTGCCGCCGGTCGACCTGCCGTTACGCGAGGACCTGCGCACCCGGCTCGGCTGGGGCCACGTGTACGCGCTGTTTCCGCTGGTCGAGGCCGAGATGCGCGCCGCGCTGCGCCGCGAGGCCGAGCGTCGCGGCCTGGTCCTCGGCGACGAGGTGCTCGACTACCTGCTGACGCGCTTTCCGCGCGACCTCAAGCACCAGCACGAGCTGCTCGATGCGCTCGACGCGTATGCCTGGCGCGCCAAGCGCGCGCCGACGCTGCCGCTGCTGCGCCAGATGCTGGCCGACGACGATGCCTGAAGCTTCCGGTCTCTGTCTGTTCGACCTCGACCACACGCTGCTGCCGATCGATTCGGACCATGCCTTCGGCGAGTTCATGGCGCGGCTGGGCTGGGTCGACGCGACGCTGCAGCGCGAGCGCAACGACGCCTTCTACGCCGCCTACCAGGCCGGCACGCTCGACATCGCGGCCTACGTCGACTTCGCGACCGCGGCGTGGCGCGAGCGGCCCGCCGATGAGCTGGCGGCGCTGCAACGGCGCTTCGTGGACGAGATGATCCGCCCGGTGCTGCGCCCGGCGGCGCTCGATCTGGTGCGCGGCCACCAGGCGCGCGGCGACCTCGTGGCGATCATCACCGCCACCAACGAGTTCGTCACGCAGCCGATCGCCGCTGCCTTCGGGGTCGCCGAGCTGCTGGCGATCGAGCTCGAGCGCGACGCCGGCGGTACGATCACGGGCCGCATCCGCGGCGTGCCGACGTTCCGCGAGGGCAAGGTGCTGCGCACCGAGCAATGGCTGGCGTCGCGCGGGCTGCGCTGGGGCAGCTTCGCGCGCATCAGCGTGTACAGCGATTCGCCCAACGACCTGCCGCTGCTCGAGCGCGCCACCGACCCGGTGGCGACCAATCCGGTGCCGGCGCTCGAGGCGCTGGCGCGCGAGCGCGGCTGGCGCGTATTGAGACTGTTCGATGATCAAGAGACTGATTGACAAGCTGCTCGGCAAGCCGACGGCGCGGCCCGCGCTGGGGCGCCGCGTCGAGGTGCCCAAGAGCGAGCACGGCATCGACCCGAAGCTGGTCGACGAGCACGCGGCGAAGGTCGTCGCCACCCTCAAGGGCGCCGGCCACGAGGCCTACATCGTCGGCGGCGCGGTGCGCGACCTGCTGCTCGGCCACCGGCCGAAGGACTTCGACGTCGCCACCGACGCCACGCCCGAGCAGGTCAAGCAGCTATTCCGGCGCGCCTTCATCATCGGCCGGCGCTTTCGGATCGTGCACGTCGTGTTCGGCCGCGGTCGACAGGATCGCGGGCTGAGCGAGGTGGTCGAGGTGTCGACCTTCCGCGCCTACCTCGATTCGGCGGCGGCCGAGCAGGTCGAGGGCAACGAGAAGACCTCGCGCCGCGAACTGGCCGACAAGACGCATGTCGTCGACGCCGAGGGCCGCGTGCTGCGCGACAACGTCTGGGGTCCTCAGATCGAGGACGCGGCGCGGCGCGACTTCACCGTCAACGCGATGTACTACGACCCGCAGCGCGAGATCGTGGTCGACTACCACGGCGGCATGAAGGACGCCAAGCACCGCCTGCTGCGCATGATCGGCGATCCGGAGACGCGCTACCGCGAGGACCCGGTGCGCATCATCCGCGTGGTGCGCTTCGCGGCCAAGCTCGGCTTCGAGATCGAGGCCAAGACGCGCGAGCCCATCAAGCGCATGGCCGCGCTGCTCGACAACGTGCCGGCGTCGCGGCTGTTCGACGAGATGATCAAGCTCCTGCAGACCGGCCACGCGCTGGCCAGCATGGAGGAGCTGCGCAAGCAGGGTCTGCACCGCGGCGTGTTCCCGGCGCTCGACGCTGCGCTCGACGAGGCCCACCGTCCCGACGGGCGCGCGAGCTTCGTGCAGCGCGCGCTCGCCGACACCGACCGCCGTGTCGGCGAGGGCAAGCCGGTGGTGCCGAGCTTCATGCTCGCGGCCATGCTGTGGCACGACGTGCAGGAGCGCTGGCAGAAGGCCAGGGCCGAAGGCGTGCCGCCGTTCCCGGCGCTGCAGCAGGCGATCGACGCGGCCTTCGAGGCACGCATCGGCGACATCTCCGGCCGCGGCCGGCTGGCCGCCGACATGCGCGAGGTCTGGATGATGCAGCCGCGCTTCGAGCGGCGCAGCGGCAACACTCCGCTGACGCTGATCGAGCAGCCGCGCTTTCGCGCCGGGCTCGACTTCCTGCGCCTGCGCGCCGACGCCGGCGAGGTCGACCCGGCGCTGGCGCAGTGGTGGGAGCAGTTCTCGCTGGCCGCCGCCGAGCGGCGCCGCGAGATGCTGGCCGAGGCGCACTCGAACCGGCCCGCGGCGACGGCGGCCGCGACGCCGGCCGGCGAGGGTACGGAGCCGTCGCCGGC
>JBLMVT010000389.1:0-3770 GCA_050256835.1 Betaproteobacteria bacterium
GCCGAAGCGGCGTCACCGCACCGATCGTCGGTGCGACGAAGCTGCAGCACCTCGACGATGCGGTGGCCGCGCTCGACCTCGCGCTGTCGCCCGAGGACGTGGCGGCGCTCGAGGCGCCCTACGTGCCGCACGCGGTCGCCGGCTTTTCCTAGCGCCCCGAGGCCAGCCAGATGCCCGGCAGGATCAGCAGCGTGCCGACGGCGTGGAAGGCGCGGATCGGCTCGCCGAGCACCGCCCAGCCGGCCAGCGCGCTGTACAGCGGCGCCAGGTACAGCACGATGCCGACGCGCGCCGCGCCGAGCGTGCGCTGCATTAACGAATACGCCGCATAGGCACCTGCGCCGGGGATCAGCGCGGCGGCGACGACGAGCGCCGCCGCGCGCCACGACGGCGAGGTCGGCAGCCAGGCGAGCGCCTCGAAGGCGGTGAAAGGGATCAGCACGACGATGCCGCCGCAGGCGATCAGCGCCAGCCGCGCGACCGGCCCGAAGGCCGACGGCCAGACGCGCAGCAGCAGCGAATAGGCCGTCCAGCACAGCACCGCGACCGCCACCCAGAGATCGCCGGCGTTGACGCGCAGCTGCGCCAGCGCGGCCCAGCGGCCCTGCACGATGATGTGCAGCACGCCCGCCAGCGCCAGCGCGACGCCGGCCCACTGCGCCGGCCGCAGCCGCTCGCCAAGCCACAGCGCCGAGGCGAGCGCGATCAGCACCGGCGATGCGGCATACAACAGCCCGATGTTGACCGCGCTCGTGCTGCGCCCGCCGATGTAGACGAAGGCGCCGCAGACCCACATGCCGAGCGCGCCGAGCACGAGGCAGCGCCGCCACTCGGCCGCGATCAGGCCGCGCCCGGCGAGGAGTTCTCGCCGCGCGAAGGCGCCGAGCAGCAAGGCGGCGACCGTCCAGCGGCCGAGCGCCAGCGCGTGCGGCGCGATCACCCCCGGCGCCCAGCGGGCGATCAGGTAGTTGACGCTCCACAGGGCGGGCGCAACGAACAGCAGCGCGTACGCGAGGTGCTGCTCGGCGGAGCGCTTCGCGTCGCGCCGCGGATCGGCCGCTGCGGCGGTCAGCTCATTTCTCCGCGGCGGCGAAGCGGTAGGTGGCGTGGCAGGCCACGCAGTTGTTCATCGCCTTGCCGAGCTGGGCCAGGGTGTGCCGGCTGTCCTTCAGCTTCACGGCGTCGGCGGCGATCTCGTCGAACTGCTGGCGCGTGCCGAAACCCAGTCTCTTCATGCCGATGGGGATCTTGCTGAGCAGCGAGCCGGGGGTCGACGCCTCGGCGGCCATGCCCGAGGCCTTCGCCGTCGCGGCCACCGCCGCGAAATCGTCGGCGGAGAGCGCGTCAACGATCGTCTGGCAGTTCTTCAGCCAGGTGCGCATCTCGAGCAGCAGGGCGTTGCGCTCGTCCTTGCTGAGCTGGACCGCCAGCCGCCCGTCGTCGGAGGGCCTCACGTCGCCCGCCAGGAATTTGTAGGCCAGCACGGCGACAACGATCGACAGCACGGCGACCAGCGACCAGCTCAGCTTGCACGATCTCATCGTGGCTCCCGGATTGCGGACATCCGCGAGGTTACGCCGACGACACCCGTCATCGCGCCGGAAGGGCCGGGCGATGCGATCGGCGACACTGGCCGGCTTCGCACGCGACTGCCCGCATGGCCCTCAAGTCCACCATCTTCAAGGCGACCGTCCAGCTTGCCGACATCGACCACGGCCACTACGCCGACCACGCGCTCACGCTGGCCCGCCACCCGAGCGAAACCGACGAACGCATGATGGTCCGGCTGGCCGCGCTGGCCCTCAACGCCCACCAGCTGCAGTCGACGTGCGGCGGGGACGGCACGCTGGCCTTCGGCGGCGGCCTGTCGGACCCGGACGATCCCGACCTGTGCCTGACCGACTTCACCGGCCGCAAGCGCCTGTGGGTCGAGGTCGGCCAGCCGGAGGACAAGCCCCTGCTCAAGGCCTGCAGCCAGGCCGACGCGGTGCTCGTCTACGCCTACGGCAACAACGCGGAGCTCTGGTGGCGCGGCATCGAACGCAAGGTCGCGCGGATGGACCGGCTGCAGGTCTGGCGGCTGCCCGCGGCGCAGGCACAGGCGCTGGCGCCGCTGGCGGAACGCTCGATGCAGCTGCAGGCGACCGTCATGGACGGCGTGCTCACGCTCACCGGCGCGCGCGGCAGCGTCAGCCTGGAGCCCGAGCGCTGGAAGTGAGGGGCGGCGGCGTGCGATCGGGCGAAGCGGCATCGAGCCGCAGCGTCGGCAAGCCGATGCCGGTCGCCTCGAAGCCGCCGTCCACCGCGAGCACCTGGCCGTTGACGTAGGCGGCCTCGCGGCTGCACAGGAAGCCGATGGCCGCGGCGATTTCGTCCATCGTCCCGTAGCGGCCGAGCGGGATCGTGTCGTGGTAGTCCTTGCGGATTGCCGGCGAGTGGACCTGCCGGGCCATCTCGGTCTCGACCGGCCCGGGGGCGATGGCGTTCACGCGGATGCCGATGGCGCCGAGCTCCACCGCCTGCTGCTTCGTCAGGTGGATCAGGGCGGCCTTGCTGGTGCCGTAGGCCACGCGCAGCGTGCTGGCGCGCAGGCCGGAGATCGACGCGATGTTGACGATCGACCCGCCGCCGGTCCTCGACATCACCGGAACGCAGGCCTGCGAGCACAGGAAGGGGCCGTCGAGGTTGGTGCCGAGCACGTGCCGCCATTCCTCGAAGGTCGTGTCGCCCAGCGGCTTGAACACGGCGACTCCGGCGTTGTTCACCAGCGCGTCGATGCGCCCGAAGCGGGCGTCGATCTCGCCGAACATGCTTGACACGCGGCGCGCGTCGGAGACGTCGCCGTGCAGCGCGAGGACCCGCGCCGGGTCAGGCCACTCGGCGGCGGCCCGGCCGAGCGTGCCGGCGTCGATGTCGATCAGCGCGACGCGGTAGTCACGCGCCAGAAACCAGCGGGCGGTGGCCAGACCAATGCCGCGCGCGGCACCGGTGACGACGGCGACGGCCCGTGCCGGAACGAGAGCAGTCATGGGGCGAACCTTTCATGTCGGACGCGAGGCCTTCATGCATCGCAGGCCCCGAAAGGGGTGCCATCATCGCGCTACAGGGACGGCCCCGCCGGGCAGCATCACCGCACGCGGCGAAGGTGGACGCCAAGGACTCGGCATTCGCCGTCAGGGCTCTTTGCCGCTTTCGGCGTCCAGGGCGTCCCTCACAGCGGCCACCGCCCCGGCCAGGCAGGCTGCGCGCAAGGCGCGGGCGTCGGCCGGCGCGTGCTGCATCTGCAGTGTCCTTGCGGAAGCCGTTGAATTCGGTGTCGATGAAGACGCGCATGCTCGAGGAGTCGTATGACAACCTAGAGTCAGCACGGGTTCAGCAGGGAAGCACATTGGGGCTAGTCCAACCCAGCAGGTTGCTCGGCATGGACATCTTCCCAGTCGACAACCCGGACTGGACGGAAGACGAGAAGGTCAAGCTAAAAGCAGCAGCAGGGCAACTTGTTCGATGCGTTCGAGGACAGCGCTCGCTCAACAGTGAAGAAGCTAGCATGCCGTCACCTGATTAGCGAGCAACCTCAGCAGGCTCAGCTCCTGAGCCAGTGAGGAACGAACATGGCCGTGTCCGAACAGGAGGCGTGCCATGCCGATGAACCGAGTGCAGTTTCAAGCTGGTCTTTCGATGCCCGAATTCCTCGAGCGCTACGGAAGCGAAGACAAGTGCCGCGCGGCGCTGCAGCGCGCGCGCTGGCCTGATGGTTTTGCCTGCCCAGC
>JBLMVT010000390.1:0-3782 GCA_050256835.1 Betaproteobacteria bacterium
GCGCTCGGCGTCCGCGACGCCTGGCATGCGACGCGGCTGGTCGAGTGGCTGCGCGGCGCGCAGACCGAGGCCGCGCCGCGGGAGCCGGGGCTGTGGGGCGAGATCGGCTACCGCATCGAGCGCGCGCTGCGCCAGCACGAGGCGGCGCGCGACGCCGAGGCGGCGCGGCTCGCGCATTTCCTGTCGGCGATCGAAGCCTCGCCGAACGGTGTGCTGATGCTCGACGCTGCCGACCGCATCGAGTGGTGCAACCGCATCGCCGCCGACCACTTCGGGCTCGACCCCGAACGCGACCGCCAGCAGCACGTCACCAACCTGCTGCGCGCACCGGCCTTCGTCGCGCACCTGCAGGCGGGGCAGTACGGCCAGGCGGTGACGGTGCAGGGCGCCGGCGGCCGCGGCACGCTGTCGGTACTGGTCAGGCCGTACGGCGAGCGCATGAAGCTGGTGTTGTCGCAGGACGTCACCGAGCGCGAGCGCGGCGACGCGATGCGCCGCGACTTCGTCGCCAACGTCTCGCACGAGATCCGCACGCCGCTGACCGTGCTGAGCGGCTTCATCGAGACGCTCGGCCGACTCGAACTCGGCGACGCCGAGCGGCGCCGCGTGCTCGAACTGATGGCGCAGCAGACGCGCCGCATGCAGTCGCTGGTCGCCGACCTGCTGACGCTGGCGCAGCTCGAGGGCAGCCCGCGCCCGCCCGCCGACCAGTGGGTGGCGCTGACCCCGCTGCTGCAGGCGGCCGAGGCCGAGGCGCGCGCGCTGTCGGCGGGCCGGCACAGCATCGCCTTCGACGCGACGCCGGGTGTGCAGATCGCCGGCTCGGAGGTCGAACTGCAGAGTGCGATCGCCAACCTGGTCAACAACGCGGTGCGCTACACGCCCGAGCCGGGGCACATCGAGGTGAGATTCAGGCGCCACGACAACGGCGCCGCCGAGATCGCGGTGAGCGACACCGGACCGGGGATCGCCCGCGAGCACCTGCCGCGCCTGGCCGAGCGCTTCTACCGCGTCGACGGCAGCCGTTCGCGCGACACCGGCGGAACCGGGCTCGGGCTGGCCATCGTCAAGCACGTCGTGCAACGCCACGGCGGCGAGCTGGACGTTGTCAGCGAGGTCGGCCGCGGCTCGACCTTCCGGCTGCTGCTGCCGGCGGTGCGGGTTCGCACCGTCGAGGGCGCGGCGGTCGCGGCCGGCCGCGCGCCCCGCTGACCTTCAGCGCTCGCGGCGGAAGATCGCCAGCGTTTCCTCGCGGTCCGTCGGCCGGCGCTCGCGCGCGACCAGCGTCCAGCCCGTCGGCGCCGGCGGCGGCCGGTGCACCGCCTCGTTGCGCAGCAGATAGTCGCAACGCGAGGCGGCGGAGCTCTGGCGACCGTCGACGCGATAGCCGCCGAGGTACTCGAGCGCGGCCAGCTGCGCGCGCGTCAGCCCCGGCGCGGCGATGCAGGCGTCGCGCGGCACGTGCCGCGCGACGCGCTGCACCTGCGGGCGAAAGCTGCGCGCGTAGTCGAGCAGCGGCAGCCACAGCGTCATGAGCAGCAGCCAGCACAGTGCCACCCCGGCCGCCGGCAGCACCAGGCTCTTCCACAGCGCATGGCGATGCCGCCCGGTGCGCCAGCGCACCAGCCAGATCCAGCACGCGGTACCGAGCAGCGCGGCGACCAGCGCCAGCGGCGAGAAGCGGGCGATGAAACCGGGCGCGAGCTTGGCCACGTTGGCCGCCGGCTGCGCCGGGACGCCGGTCTGCACCGCCACGTAGATGACCCAGATGGCGATCGCCGCCACGCTGAAGAAGCACACCGAGAACCAGTCGATCGCCGCCGACAGGCTGCGTTCGAGCGTCGGCAGGGCGAACGCGGCGAGCACCGCGACCGCGGGCAGGGCCAGCATCAGCGCGCGGTCCGAGCCGCCCATGGCGATGCAGGCGCCGACGCCGACCAGCGCGCAGGCCAGCGGCAGCGCGATGTGCGGATGGCGCAGGTGGCCGCGCCAGCGCCACAGCGTCCACAGCGCGAGCAGCCAGGCCGGCCACATGAACCAGGCCAGCAGCCGCGCCAAGAGGGCCGCGTCGCGCAGCGACGGCCCGCTGCCCAGGCGCCAGCGCCAGGCGTGCAGCAGCGTGGCCAGGGCGACCGCCGCGGCGATCGAGGCGAGCACCCAGGGCGTCAACCGGCGCCGCTCGGCATCGCCCGAGGCGCGCGAGGCGATCAGGCTGGCCAGCCCGAACGCGACCGCCATCGCCGGCGCGCCGCTGGCGGCCAGCACTGGCAGCGAGCCGAGCACGGCCAAGCGCGATCGCCAGCGTCGCGCCACGACCGCGGCAAGCCCGTAGAGGAGCAGCGTTGCACCGACCAGCTGCGCCAGCTCCGGCGTTGTCTCGTGCCCGAGTTGCAGCAGGCCGAGTGTCGCGATCAGCGCGAGCACCGCGCAGTCGCCGAGTGCACGCGCGTAGTCGGTGCGGTTGGCCTCGCCGCCGAAGGCGAACGGCAGCGGCTGTGCGGACTCGGTGCGCGCCAGATGGAAGCTCGCGTACCACAGCAGCGCGAGCGTCGCGACGAGCAGCAGCGCAAACGGTATGCGCGCTGCCAGCGTCGGGTCGAGCAGCGGCTGCAGCACGCGGATGAAGACGGCGCCGATCGCGTACGGCAGCGGCGCGATTTCGGCCGGCACGCCGCCGACTTCGGGGCTGAGCCAGCCGGTGCGGCCCTCGGCGACGTTGAACATTGCGCCGAAGGCCGCGATGTCCGCCGCCTTCCAGGGGTCGCGGCCGAACACGCCCGGCACGACGTAGGCCGCGCAGAACAGCAGCAGCGCCAGCCGCGGCAGGCGCTGCATCGCGCGCTGGGCGACGAGGGCAGGGTTTGGCGTGGTCAAGGCGAAGGCGGCGCGGGCAGCGCATCATGCAGCAAAGCCGGGCGCGGAAAAAACAAAGGCAGCCCGCGGGCTGCCTGGTCTCGTCGGGGGCGCTGCGTCCTACTTCTTGACGCCGACCTTGAACTTGTTGCGGAACTTCTCGACGCGTCCGCCGAGCGAATCGACGCTCTTCTGCGTGCCGGTGTAGAACGGATGCGACTCGCTGGTCGTCTCGACCTTGACCAGCGGCAGCTCGCGGCCGTCGTCCAACGTGATCGTCTCGCGCGTCTGCACGCACGAGCGGGTCACGAACTTGAAGCCGTTGGACAGGTCCTGGAAGCAGACCTCTCGATAGCCGGGGTGGATGCCTTCTTTCATGGGAAGCCTCTGCGCGATGGATGCGGGAGCCACGCCGAACCGCTCGGCGCACTTTCCGGATGCAGGAAACCGCGAATTATAGGCAAGCGGCGGCGCTCAGCCCCCGCGCCTCATCATGTCGAAGAAGTCGAGGTTGTTCTTGGTCGACTTCATCTTGTCGAGGATGAACTCCATTGCCTCGATCTCGTCCATCGGGTAGAGCAGCTTGCGCAGGATCCACGTCTTCTGCAGGATCTCCGGCTTGAGCAGCAGCTCCTCGCGCCGCGTGCCGCTCTTGTTGAGCAGGATCGACGGATACACGCGCTTCTCGGACATGCGGCGGTCGAGATAGAGCTCGCAGTTGCCGGTGCCCTTGAATTCCTCGTAGATCACCTCGTCCATGCGGCTGCCGGTGTCGATCAGGGCCGTGCCGATGATGGTCAGCGAGCCGCCTTCCTCGATGTTGCGCGCCGCGCCGAAGAAGCGCTTGGGGCGCTGCAGCGCGTTGGCGTCGACGCCGCCGGTCAGCACCTTGCCCGATGACGGCAGCACGTTGTTGTAGGCGCGCGCCA
>JBLMVT010000391.1:0-2569 GCA_050256835.1 Betaproteobacteria bacterium
TCTCGAACAGCAGGATCGCCATGCGCTTGCCGACGTTCTCGCGCGTCACGTCCTTGAAGATGCGCGCGCCCTTGGCGTCGAGCGTCAGGTGCACCGCCGGCTCCTGCGTCTGCGGGTCGAACCCGGGCTGGGCGTCGGTCAGGTTCTCGCCGGTCAGGATGACCTGGCGCCTGACGATCAGCGGCGCGCCGCCGCGCTCGACGTAGCGCTCGTCGCCGAACGGCACCGGACCGCTGCCCGTCACCGCCGCGATCGCCTCCGGGCTGTCGTCGACCAGCCGCACCTCAAGCGTCGCGGTGCGGCCGATGATGTCCTTGGCCTTGGCCGTGTCCTGCACACCCGGCAGCTGCACGACGACGCGGTCCGCGCCCTGCTGCTGGATCACCGGCTCGGCCACGCCGAGCTCGTTGACGCGGTTGTGCAGCGTGCTGATGTTCTGCTTGATGGCGCTCTCCTGCACGCGCAGCGCCGCCTGCGCCTTCAGCGTGCCGGTGAGCGAAAGGCTGCCCGGCTCGCCGCCCTCGACCCACTGCAGGTCGGGCAGCTGGTCGGTCAGCACGGCCAGCGCGGCCTTGCGCGTCTCGGGGTCGCGAAAGCGCACCTCGACGGCGTCGCCGTTGCGCTGGATGCCGGCGTGGCGGATGTTCTTGTCGCGCAGCAGGGTGCGCATGTCGCCGGTCAGCGCTTCGGCCTTCTTGGTCAGCGCCGACTTCATGTCGACCTGCATCAGGAAGTGGACGCCGCCGCGCAGGTCCAGCCCGAGGTACATCGGCAGCGCATGCAGCGCGTGCAGCCAGCGCGGCGAGCGCGACAGCAGGTTGAGCGCGACGATGTAGCTCGGGTCGCTCGGGTCGGGGTTCAGCGACTTGACCAGCGCGTCCTTGGCCTTGAGCTGCGTGTCGGTGTCGGGAAAGCGTGCCTTCACCGAGTTGCCGTCGAACTCGACGAAGTCGGCTCTCAGCCCCGCGCCCTGCAGGACCTGCTCGATGCGAGCCGTCATGCCGGCGTCGATCTTGAGCGTCGCCTTGCCGCTGGAGACCTGCACCGCCGGCGCCTCGCCGAAGAAATTGGGGAGCGTGTAGACGACGCCGACGACCAGGGCGATCACAAGGATCGCGTACTTCCACCAGGGGTAGCGGTTCATGCCGTGCGATCGTGGGCGGTGCGCCGTCCGCGCCGCCGGCTGCCTGCGGTCGGCGTCACTTGAAGGTGCCCTTGGGCAGCACCTGCGCAACCGCGCTGCGCTGCACCTGCAGCTCGACGCCGTTGGCGACCTCGACGTGCACGAAGGTCTCGCCGAGCTTGGTCACCCGGCCCAGCATCCCGCCGGAAGTGACGACCTCGTCGCCCTTGGCCAGCGCCTCGACCATCGCCTTGTGCTCCTTCTGCCGCTTCATCTGCGGGCGGATCATCACGAAGTACAGGACGACGAACATCAGCACCAGCGGCAGCATGCCGAGCAGGCCGGAGTCGCCGCCCGAGGCCGCCGGGGCGGTCTGCGCGAACGCTTGGGAAATGAACATGGGGATCCTCATGGCCCGGCGCGGCGGGCCTCGACAGTGCAGCCGGCTATTCTAGGGGTGCCCCCGGGTCGAGCCGGCCGCGACCTCCGCCGCTAGCGCTGCGCGGCGGTGACGACCACTTCGACCCGCCATTCGGGGCCGCGCCAGCCGCGCCTGCACGGTGGCGCGTCCTGGGTCGCGTCGTCGGCGACCTGGCCTCGCCGCCGCGCGGGCCAGCGACCACAATCGCGCCCATGGACGACACCGACCGCCAGCTGATCTCGCTGCTGCGCCAGGACGCGCGGCTGCCGCTCGCGACGCTGGCGGCCAAGCTCGGCGTCTCGCGCGGCACGGTGTCGAACCGGCTGCGCAAGCTCGAGGACGAGCAGGTCATCGTCGGCTACACGGTGCGGCTCAAGCCGGACGCCGAGCCGAAGCAGATCCGCGCCTGGATGGGCGTGCTGGTCGAGGGCAACACCGCCCGCGAGGTGATCGCCGCGCTGCTCGGCGAGCCGGGTGTGGCGGCGCTGCACGACACCAACGGCCGCTGGGACCTGCTCGCCGAACTGCGCGCCGGCTCGATGGCCGAGCTGTCGCAGGTGCTCGAGCGCGTGCGGCTGATCCGCGGCATCCGCAATACCGAGACGAGCATCCTGCTCGCGAGCTACCGCTGATGCAGGTGTTCGACGCGACCGCCACGCGCGCGGCGCTGCCGTTCGAGCGGCTCGTGCCCGCGCTGCGCGAGGCGTTCGCGCGCGGCGCCCAGGTGCCGCCGCGCCAGGTGCTCGCGATCGACGGCATGACCTCGCTCGTCATGCCGGCCTGGGCCGGCGCCCGCTACGGCGTGAAGGTGGTCAACATCGCGCCGGGCAACGCGGCGCGCGGCCTGCCCGGGCTGCACGGCGCCTATCTGCTGTTCGACGCAACGAGCGGCGCGCCGCTCGCGCTCGTCGACGGCGACGAGATCACGACACGGCGCACCGCGGCGGCCTGCGCGCTGGCGGCGTCGTTCCTCGCGCGCGCGGACGCCCGCACGCTGCTCGTCGTCGGCGCGGGCCGCGTCGCAC
>JBLMVT010000392.1:0-5809 GCA_050256835.1 Betaproteobacteria bacterium
AGAGCAACCGTGAAGGGCGCCGATGACCGAGAGCGCCAGCGCGAGGTGCCGTAGAGCCAAGCTGCCTCCTGGCGGACGGCGGATGAGCCGCCGCGGGGCGCGACTATGACACGCCGATCAACGCGTGTCACCAACGGGGCTGCGGCCCACTAAGCCCCGGGGCCCACGCCGAGCGTTGATGCCTTCCCGATGAAGTGGGCATTGAACCGAACGGCTACGCGATGGCATGAACGCACAGTCTCCCGCAGCTCCCATTCCGGGGCCGCTCGGGCGGCGTCCAAGAGGAGTCGATCATGAGACATGCCCTGACCTGCGTCGGAATCGCCGCCACTGCGCTGGTGTGTGCCAGCGCTTCGATTGCCGCCTCGCCGCGGTCGATGACGCCGTTGCCCCATCCCTCCGTCGCATTGCATACCAGGCCATCGACGGCGCCTGCGCACGCCACCGGTCAGCCCAACCAGACTTGTGGCAGCGCGACAGCGCCGCAAACCCCGGGTCAAGCTGCGATGGCCCCTGGCTCTGCGTTCAATCCCGACGGCAAGGCCGGTACGGTGTACGCCGGTCAGCAGCCACAGAATTCGCGCAACAGCGTTAGCGTGTCGCAGTACGACGTCGCCTGCTCACGTCAACCGCGTTGAACCCATAGGCACCTTCGCCCTCGTGCGCTCGGACGATGCCGCGCGGTGCCTTCCTTCAGTCCAGCCCCAGGAGGCGATGGTCTTGCCACTGTGTCGGTTCACGACGGCTACCACCCGCACGTTGACGAAGATCTCCAGTCCCGTCGGAGACATTGCCAACACCTCTGCATGACCAGGCAGTGGGATGCGACCAAGGCTGCTCCCTATTTGGCAGTCCGTTTCGTTGACGTGTCCACCGACCCGCGCTTAAGACTTGCTTCAGTTCGCGCGTTCAGGATTCGATCGTGCCGCGAACGAACGCGGCATTGGAACCCGAACCCAACCGAACCGAAGGAAGCATCATGAAAGCATCGATCATCAAGACCCTGGCCGTCAGCGCTCTGTGCGCCGTCTCGTCCGCCAGCTTCGCGACGACCTACAGCGGCTCGTGCACCGCGGAACCGGCGTCGAACTGGCTCAGCCCGGATGCCGTCAAGTCGAAGTTCGAGAAGCAGGGCTACAGCGTCGCACGCGTCAAGAGCAGCGGCACCTGCTATGAGGTCTACGCGCGCGACAAGAACGGCAACAAGGTCGAGTTGTTCGTCAATCCGGCCAGTGCCAGTGTCGTGGGACAGGCCGGAAAATGAGCGCCGTCCTCGAAGCCGGCACGCACCCGGCACCCGACAGCGTACTCGTCTGGGACCCGCTCGTGCGGGTCTTCCACTGGTCGCTGGTCGTCGCCTTCTTCGGTGCCTACCTGCTCGGTGACGACGGCGGAGCGCTGCACCAGGCGTTCGGCTTTGCCGCCGTCGGGTTGGTCGCGGTCCGGCTGCTGTGGGGCTTCGTCGGTAGCCGGCATGCACGCTTCTCGAGCTTCGTGCCGTCGAAGGGCGTGCTGCTGCGCTACCTTAAGGACGTGCTCGCGCACAAGGAGGCGCGCTACCTCGGCCACAACCCGGCGGGTGCCGCCATGATCGTCGCGCTGCTGGCCGCCATCATCGCCACCGGCACCAGCGGCTGGCTGATGACGACCGACGCGTTTTGGGGCTCGGAATCGGCCGAGGCGATCCACGAGTTGGCCGCGAACGGGACCTTGCTGCTGGTCGGGCTGCACATTGTCGGCGTCGCCTTCAGCAGCCTGCGCCATCGCGAGAACCTGGTTCGGGCAATGATGAGCGGCCGCAAGAGAATCACCTGATCGGCAACGGTGGCGGGCGCGGCGCGCCGTTTGCGCGCAGGCGCAGCGCCGGTCACGTCGGGACGCAAGGCGGCGAGTCGGTCCCGCAGCGTCCTGACGATCAAATCGACAGCCTCATCGCCGAGGTCGCACGCTGGGCCTGCACCTCCTCGATCGCGGCTGCGAGTTGGCGCTGCTTCTGCACGAGATTCCCGTGGCATGTGGGGCCTCCGTTGGTCCCGCCCCTCCAGCGGTCATGAACTGCGACGGGCTGAGCAGCGGCCTGCTCGTCGAGATCCTGCCGCAAGGATCGTCGCGCGGGGCGGTTGCACCGACACCCTTCGAGAGCGTTGAGGCCGGCGCGCGCTCCAAGGCGGCTATTGCCACGCTACTCTCAATCAAGTCGACGAAGAGTCTGCTGGACCCTGTGCCCGTTCAACCAGGCAAGCATCGGCGCGTCGCCTTTCGACCGCCCGACCTTCTCTGCCCGAGCTTCCCTTGCCGGTGCCGAGGCTGGGGCGATCAGTTCATGTAGGCCTTGGCTTCCTCACCCGGATTCGGCAAGCCCGCGATGCGCCAAAGGCTCCGGCAGCTGCTGAACAGACGATGCGCTTGCCGCGGATCCAGTCCCGCAGCGCGACATACGAGCCGCATCACCGGCAGTGCGCCGAGCGAGAAATAGCGTTCGCGCACGAGATGGATGACCTTCCAGTGGTTCGCGCCGAGGCTATCGATGCCATCCTCTCGGGCCAGTGCTTCGGCCATGGCCGGCGACCAGCCCAGCGTGCCAACAAGAAAGCCGTCGGCGTCGAAATCCGACCGCGCGATGACTGAGTGCGCCAGTGGTGTGATGCTGACCCGAGCGTCCATGACCCATACCCCTGCAACGTCTGTGGGGCGGCACTCTATGGCGCGGTGCTCGGCGCCACAACGACTGAATCGCCATTTGCATCCAACCTCGGGTTATGAGGCAGTCTCACGCTCACCGAGCTCTTCACACGCTCTGGATCAAAGCCAATATGTTGCCCTCGCTGTCCTTGAACCATGCGGCCTTCGCGCCCCCGGCGGTGATGGCGCCGGCAGGGCTTCTTTCACCCGGCATGTCGTAGTCTTCGAAGACGACGCCGCGGCGCTTCAGCGCCTCGACCTCCAGGTCAACGTCGGCAACGGACCAGAAGGCTTGACTCGCCTTGGACGTTCCGGCGTTCGGAGTCAGGTATAGGAACGCGGCGGTCCCACCCCCAAAGGCGTAAACGACGCCGCCATCGACTTTCTGCGGGGGCTCCAACCCCAGCGTTCCTTCGTAGAAGCTGCGTGCCCGCGCCAGGTCACGAGCCGGCAAGTATGCGTAGATCGGGCATTGCTGCAGCATGGCGGTCGTCTCCGGAAGTGGCGGATTTCAGTGATCTCTTGTGCCCTGGCATCGGGCCGTTAACGAGCAGGAAGCTGGCGGGCTTGGCCTTCGTGCCGCGCCAGGACGTTCAGTCGCTTGCGTCCCTGTTGTAGAACTCTTCCCACTCGAGCTCGGTCCACCACTCGGCCTCGAGTCCTTTGCAGGTCTCACCGTGGGCTCGACACATGAAACAACCGTCGCCGCGCGTGAGCGTATCGTCCTCGACCGGGGGGTAACGGATCAGCAGGGCCGCGGCGCCCTCGCGCGCGGCCGCCTCTGCCTCGCACATCGGCCGATCCGGAAGCTCGCGAATCCCGCACAGGCGAAGCCGCTCCTCTGCCTGCGGGTACAGGACGGAGTTCTCCGCGTCGATATGACGCCAGAGTGCGTGCGAGTAACGTGTTGCCAGGGTCCGAAGCCGGGCACTGTCGTCCCCGGACTGCGGGCTCTGTTCGAGAAACGGCGTCATCGCGCGCAGCCACTCCTCCATTTCAGCGTGCTCGCGCGCGAGGGCGTACACGGGTCCGCGGTCGGCCGGCAGCTCCGCTTCCGTGACCAGCGCATGGAAGAGCACACGCTCCTCGCGATCGTGATGGAAATGGCCGGCGAACTCGGTGAAGAAGGCGGCGAACCGCCTGCCGTCATCCGGATCCGCAGTCCCGTCGACGAGTCCGCCGACGTACGCGCGAAAGGATCCGACAACCTGATCGATCAGCATGTGTTCGGCTTGGAATGCGTCGAGCAGTTTCATCGCCGATTCATGGAAGTGGTGCGCGCCGGAGCACAGTAAGTCTATCCAGCCGATGCGGCCCGGTCGACCCTGGTCGGTCTCCAGCGGCACGCCGCGCCTCAATGACGTAAGACGGACGGCTCAAAGGACGAAGTCGAACCGCGCCACCGCTGGCGCAGCCATGTTCAGCAGCAAGGCCGGATCGAACAGGCCGTCGCGCGCGTTCAGCGGTTCGCCGGGAAAGTAGAGCTGCGTGGTGAGCACGCGACCGCTCGGCGGCTGCACCTTGACGTGGACGTGGCGGGTTCGCCCGGGGTACGGGCCGGGCAGGATCGTCTCGAGCCGGAAACGGCCATCGCCATCGGCAAACAGATGACCCCTCAGGCGAAAGCCGCGGTTGTCGTAGGCGCCCTCGGGGTCGCATTGCCAGAAGTCGAGCAGCGCTCTGGGGATCGGTCGACAGTCGCGGTCGAGCACGCGGCCTTCGAGCAGCAACCGGTCGCCCTGCATCCCGGGCTCGAGCAGGGATGCGCGCTCGGGCGAACTGCGACGGTAGTAAGGGCCTTCGGTCTGAGCCTCCGTCGCCGCGCGACCGCACGCCGGTGTCGCCGCGCGCGCGCTCCCTGGCAACGCGCCTGCCGCGAGCGCGGCGAGCAGTGCGCGACGCGAAACGTCCGATGCGCCGGGCATGTCCATGTGCGCCGATCGTACGCCCCTGTCCGTTCCGTGGCCCCCCGAGGAATGCCCTCGTCGTTCATCCGGGAGACACCGGCCGGCCGAGGCGTCATCGCCAAGGCTACTGCGACTCCCTCTCATGCGCTGCGTGGGCGCGAACACTGATCTGACCGTTGTTCTCGAGGATGGCAAAGTGCACGTGGTCGATACAGGCGACGCCTGCGGCCCGCAGCGCGGCATCCAGTTCGTGCTGGGTGAGCTTCTCCTTGCGCATCACGTCGGCGAAGAGATGCCCGTTGTGGATGAGCACTTGCGGGTGGCCTTCGACCAACCCCGCCACGCGCTTGCTGCGAAATGTGAGATAGCTCAGCGTGTAGTTCGCCGCGACCAGCGCGATGGCCGAGATGAAGCCGCCGATCAGCGAGTTGTCGCCGCCGTTGATCGAGTTCTGTACCGCATTGCTGATGACCAGCAAGAGCACCAGATCGAATGGCGCCAGTTGGCCGACCTGCCGCTTGCCCGTGACGCGCAGCAACACGATCATGAAGATGTACGTGGCCAGGGCCCGCAGCACGAGTTCCCACCACGCGACGCTGAGATTGAACATCCGATGGCCTCCAGTGCGGGGATTGTCTGCGCCAAAGGGACTGATTGTTGCTGCGATCGCGGCGTCGTCCCGCTCCTCGACAGAACGTCTTTCGTGGCAGTTGAAGCGCGGTGCATGCACGGCCAAGCCTGCGCCTTGCGCCAGGCGGAACTGCGCAAGCGCAGGCTTGAATTCGCCCGCGGTCCCGCCCACATGACGCTCGTGAGCTTTCTGATCGCCCTCGGGGTTGTCGTCCTCGTCGTCGCCGTGACCGTGGCAGGGCTGGCCGGACCTACGCTGGCCCGACTGTGGCGCCGGCAGCGCATCGCCCGGCGACCGTTCCCGGCGGCCTGGCGTGACATCGTGCGCCGCCGCGTGCCGCTGGCGCGCGAACTGCCCGCCGCGCACCGACTGCGCTTGAAGAAGCACATCCAGGTGCTGCTGGCGGAGGTGCCGTTCATCGGCTGCGCGGGGCTCGAGATCAGCGACGAGATGCGCGTCACCATCGCCGCGCAGGCCGCCTTCCTGCTGCTGGGGCGCGGCGGTTCGTTCGGCAACGTGCGCGAGGTGCTGGTCTATCCGGGCCACTTCGTCGTGCCGCGCAGCGAGGCGGGCGCCGGCGGCGTGGTGC
>JBLMVT010000393.1:0-3073 GCA_050256835.1 Betaproteobacteria bacterium
CTCGGTCAGTTCCTCGCGGCGCGCATTCATCTCGTCGCACAAGGCCTGCCAGTCGCCCTTGGCTCGGCCGAGCTTGGGGAACATCTCCTTCTCTTCTTCCTTGATGTGGTGGTTGACGTACTCGCCGAGCACCGTGAAGGTCGCCGAGAACTTCTCGTCCTCGGGGCTCATGGCGTCGAGCTGCTCGATCAGCTGCTTGGCCGTGGCGTGCTCGACCTCGGCCTCGTCGATCAGGTCGGTGTCCTTGATCGCCGCGCGCAGCGCCGGATAGAAGAGCTCCTCCTCCAGCGAGGTGTGCACCTTCAGCTCGGCGCAGGTCTGCTCGACGAGCTGGCGGCATTCCTCGGCGTCGCGTTCGGCGTCGAGTTTCTCGAAGCGGCGGAAGGCCTTCTTCGCGCGCTGGTGGTCTTCCTTCAGCTGGTCGACGATCTCGTTGCGTGCGCTCGATTCGGCGCGGCTGGCCGAACGGTCGGTGGTGTGGGGGCTGGGCATGAAGGTCTCCGGGCAAGGTTGCGGGTGAGTCGCGCTTCGGCAAGCGACGTGCCTCGGCGACGGGAACGCGGCGTGCCGGCCCGGGCCTCAACAGGAGCCGCCGATGAACAAGCCGTCGAACCCGTCGCATCGCGACATGCCCGGTGCGGGCCGCACCGAACGCGCCCGGCACGAGGCGCCGCAGCCACGCCTGCCGCACGAGCGCGACGAATCGGCCGACTCGCAGGCGCCGACGCCGCCGGCGAACGTGGCGGGCAAGCGCGCATGGCGCGACGCCGCTCGCGCGATGCCCGACACCGACCGTGGCCCGGTGCTCGAAAGGACCTATCGCGAGCAAGTGGCGACGACGCCGCCGCGCAAGCGGCGCTAGCTTGCCGGTCCGGATTCCCTTTTGCGGCAACAAGGATCCCGGCCGGCCGAATGAGCGCGGCGCGCCGAGCGCCGGCGGGGCAGACGGCGTGCCCGCATCCCGCGCGCGGCCTCGCCGCGGCACGCGATCGTGACCAATTGCAACGCTTCTGCGCGCTTCGGCACAGCTGTTGCATGAGCTTCGGCACCGGACCCCTGCAGACCCCGCGCCGGCCGGGATCGTTCCTTCCGGTCCGAACAACACTGCGAGAAAGAAGTTCTATGAGATCCGTCGCTCTGCGCGTCGAACACCGGCAACAGCAAGCCCTGTCCCCCCGTTTGCAGCAGGCGGTGCGCCTGCTGCAGCTTTCATCGCTCGACTTCGCCCAGGAGGTGCAGGACGCGATGGCGAAGAACCCGTTCCTCGAAGGCGACGAGTCGGATGCCGAGCCGCCGACCGGGGTCGGGGAGGCCGTGGTGCCCGGCGTGCCGGGCGCCGCCGACGCCGCCAGCGCGACGGCCACGCAGACGATCGACGCGCCGGCCGCCGGCACGACCGCCGAGGCCGAGGCGGAGGCCGACGCCTATGCCGACGGCGAGCGCGACGTCTGGCAGGCCGACGGCATGGGCTCGGGACGGCGCGGCGAGGACGGCGACCTCAGCCTGATGGACATGATGGCCGTCGAGACATCGTTGGCCGGCCACCTGCACAGCCAGCTCAACGTGCTGTCGCTGTCGCTGCGCGACCTGGTGCTGGCGAAGGCGATCGTCGAGTCGCTCGACGACGACGGCTACCTGAGGCTGGAGCTGCCCGAGCTGGTCGCGATCACCGATCTGTCGCCGCCGGCCAGCCTCGAGGAACTGCAGATCGCGCTGCGCCGCGTGCAGGCGCTCGAGCCCGCTGGCATTGCCGCGCGCAACGTGCGCGAATGCCTGCTGCTGCAGCTGCCGACGATCGACGACGAGCACGAGCGCGAACTGGCGCACGCGATCGTCTCCGAGCACCTGGAGGCGCTCGCGGCCAAGGACATGTCGACGCTGTCGCGCCAGCTCTCGCTGCCGGTGGGCGAGGTCGAGACGATCTGCGCACGCATCCGCCGCCTCGACCCGCGCCCGGGCTGGCGCTTCGGCGCGGCGCGCGTGCAGTACGTGACGCCGGACGTGATCGTCAAGAAGGTGCGCGGCGTGTGGACGGTGACGCTGAACCCGGCGATCGTGCCCAAGGTGCGGCTCAACCACGTCTACGCCGAGATGTTCCAGCGCCACCGCAACGCGCATAACGCCGAGCTGGCCGCGCACCTGCAGGAAGCGCGCTGGACGGTGCGCAACGTCGAGCAGCGCTTCGCCACCATCCTCAGCGTGTCGCAGGCGATCGTGAAGCGGCAGAAGCACTTCCTCGACTACGGGGCACTGGCAATGAAGCCGCTGGGCCTGCGCGAGATCGCCGACGAGGTCGGGCTGCACGAGTCGACCGTCTCGCGCGTCACCAACAACAAGTTCATGGCGACGCCGATCGGCGTGTTCGAGCTGAAGTACTTCTTCTCGCGCGCCATGGCCACCGCCAACGGTGGCGCCTGCTCGGCGACCGCGATCCGCGGGCTGATCAAGGACATGATCGAGGCCGAGGACGCGACGGCGCCGCTCAGCGATGCGGAGATCGCGCGCCAGCTCGCGCAGCAGGGGCTCGTGGTGGCGCGGCGCACGGTCACGAAGTACCGGCAGCTGTTGCGGATCGAGGCGGTGGAGCGGAGGCGGCGGCACGGCTGATGTTCGGGGCGTGCGTGCGTCCGGCACGTCGGCGCGTCGCGGCAGGCGGTACCCGGGCCGGGCTCGTGCGTTGCCGGTCGGCCCTGCGGGCCGACTTCGCTTGCGATGCTCGCCTCAGGGTCGCGCGGCATAACTCGCTTCGCTCACTTGCGTTCGCTGCGCTCGGACAGATGCCGCGAGTCAGGTCACGATGCGCGCGCCTGGCGGCGCGCGCCGACCCCGAGGCTGCGCTTCTCGCCGGCACTAAATCGCCCGTCCCGGGTACCGCCTGCCGCTCGAGCCACGCTCGTTGTCCTCGTCGAGCGCCCCCGCTGGTTCTGCAAAGGGGCGGGTGGGCAGGCCGCGCAGCGCATATGAGCCGCCGAGGCGCGCAGGACTTGTGGCCAGCGCGCGCAGCGCGCCACGTGGGCTGACTCGCGGCATCTGTCCGAACGCAGCGACCGCAGGTCGCGAAGTGAGTTATGCC
>JBLMVT010000394.1:0-2504 GCA_050256835.1 Betaproteobacteria bacterium
TGATCGTCCTCAACGACCCGTACCACGGCGGCACGCACCTGCCCGACGTGACGGTGGTGACGCCGGTGTCGGACGAGGGCGGCGAGGGAGAACTCCTGTTCTTCGTCGCCTCGCGCGGCCACCACGCCGACATCGGCGGGCTCACGCCGGGCTCGATGCCGCCGTTCTCGACCACCATCGACGAGGAGGGCGTGCAGCTCGACAACGTCAGGCTGGTCGAAGGTGGCGTGCTGCGCGAGGCCGAGATCCTCGCGCTGCTGTCCGGCGGCGCCTACCCGTCGCGCAACCCGCAGCAGAACCTCGCGGACCTGAAGGCGCAGATCGCCGCCAACGAGAAGGGCGCGCAGGAGCTGCGCCGCATGGTCGCGCAGTACGGGCTCGAGGTGGTGCGCGCCTACATGCGCCACGTGCAGGACAACGCCGAGGAATCGGTGCGCCGCGTGATCGGCGCGCTGAAGGACGGCCGCTTCGCGCTGCCGCTGGACAATGGCGCGAGGATCGAGGTCGCGATCCGCGTCGACCGCGCCGCGCGCAACGCGGTGATCGACTTCACCGGCACCTCGCCGCAGCTGCCCAACAACTTCAACGCGCCGCGCGCGGTGACGACCGCCGCCGTGCTGTACGTGTTCCGCACGCTGGTCGACGACGACATCCCGCTCAACGCCGGCTGCCTGAAGCCGCTCGAGGTGATCGTGCCGCCCGGCTCGATGCTCGACCCGGCACCGCCGGCGTCGGTCGTCGCCGGCAACGTCGAGACCTCGCAGTGCATCACCAACGCGCTGTACGGCGCGCTCGGCGTGATGGCCGCCGGCCCGTGCACGATGAGCAACTTCACCTTCGGCAACGAGCGCCACCAGTACTACGAGACGATCTCGGGCGGCAGCGGCGCCGGCGGCGAGTTCGACGCGGCGGGCAACCTGGTCGGTGGCTTTCCCGGCACCGCGGTCGTGCAGACGCACATGACCAACTCGCGCCTCACCGACCCCGAGGTGCTCGAATTCCGCTTCCCGGTGCGGCTCGACTCGTACGCGATCCGCCCCGGCTCGGGCGGCGCCGGGCGCTGGCCGGGCGGCGACGGCGGCGTGCGCCGAGTGCGCTTCCTGGAAGCGATGACGGCGTCGATCCTGTCCAATGGCCGCGTCGTGCCCTCGTTCGGCGCCGCCGGCGGCTCGGCCGGCGCAGTCGGCGTCAACCGCGTCGAGCGTGCCGACGGTCGCATCGACGCGCTCGGCCACATCGGCTCGGTGGCCATGCAGCCGGGCGACGTGTTCGTCATCGAGACGCCGGGGGGCGGGGGCTTCGGCGCGCCGCCGCAGGCCGCCGCCGATGCCGACACAATGCGGTCTTCGCATTCCGTTTCTTCGCGGGGGAGTCGCTGACATGAACCAGCGTCTGATCGTTTCCTCGGCCCTGGCCTCGGCGCTCGCGCTCGGCCTCGTCGCCCAGGCCGGGGCGCAGGAAAAGGGCAAGGAGAAGTGCTACGGCGTCGCCAAGGCCGGGCACAACGACTGCGCCAACCTTTCGGGCTCGCACAGCTGCGCCGGCCAGTCCAAGGTCGACCACGCGGTCGACGACTGGAAGTACGTCGCCAAGGGCACCTGCGCCAAGCTCGGCGGCACCAGCGCCGAGGAGGCGAAGAAGAAGCTCGAGACGGCGAAGAAGTAGCCGCCGATGGACCCGGCCGCGGTCGGCATCGGCCTGCGCCAGCCGCACTACCGTGAGCTGCTCGAGCGGCGGCCGGCGCTCGGCTTCGTCGAGGTCCATGCCGAGAACTTCTTCGCCGACGGCGGCGCGGCGCCCGCGCTGCTCGACGCGGTGCGCGACGGGTACGACGTGAGCCTGCACGGCGTCGGGCTCGGGCTCGGATCGGCGTGCGGGCTCGACCCCTGGCACCTGGAGCGGCTGGCGCGGCTGGTCGAGCGCGTCGAGCCGGCGCTGGTGTCCGACCACGCCAGCTTCGCGCGCGTCGCACACGGCGCCGATGCGGCGGCGGTCCACCTCAACGACCTGCTGCCGGTCGCGTACACGAAGGCCTCGCTGGACATCCTCGCCGCCAACGTCGGCCACGTGCAGGACCGGCTGCGCCGCACCCTCCTGGTCGAGAACGTCGCGGCCTACCTGCGCTGGGACGACGACGCGATCGCCGAGCCGGCGTTCCTCGCCGAACTGACGCGGCGCAGCGGGTGCGGGCTGCTGCTGGACGTCAACAATCTCGTCGTCAACGCGCTCAACGCCGGCGCTGCCGACCCGGTGTGCGCGGCGTGCGAGTGGATCGACGCGCTGGGTGCGGCCAGCGTCGGCGAGATCCACCTGGCCGGCTACCGCGAGAGCGGCGACATCGTCATCGACGACCACGGCAGCCGTGTCCACCCGCCGGTCTGGCGCGTCTATCGTCATGCAATACGACGCCTGGGCCCGCGGCCGACCTTGATCGAATGGGACACCGACCTGCCGCCGCTCGACGTGCTGCTCGACGAGGCGCGCACCGCCGCGCAGTGGCAGCG